>JALOSN010000006.1 GCA_025458415.1 Hydrogenophaga sp. | reverse complement strand
GCTCAACCGCAGCGGCACCCGCCGCGAGGAGCTGCTGCTGCAGCCCGAGATCCTTCAGAAAACCCGCATCCTGCGTCAGTTCATGTACAACATGGACGAGATCGAGGCCATGGAAATGGTCCTCAAGAGCATGAAGCAGACGAAGAACAACTCCGAGTTCTTCGAGATGATGCGCCGCGGCGGCTGACCGCCTCGCCCGGCAACGACGGCCTCAGTCGTCGTCGCCCGCGTCCACCAGGCCCGGGAACAGCACCTCGACAAAACCGAAGCGGGTGAAGTCACGCACCCGCATCGGGTACAGCACACCCATCAGGTGGTCGCATTCGTGCTGCACCACCCGCGCATGAAAACCCTCGGCCTCACGGTCGATGGGGTGACCTTTGACATCCACACCCTGGTAGCGGATGCGGCGCCAGCGCGGCACCACGCCCCGCAGCCCGGGCACCGACAGACACCCTTCCCAGCCCTCTTCCTCCTCGGTCCCCAACGGCGTGATGACCGGGTTCAGCAGAACGGTTTTGGGCACCACCGGCGCATCCGGATAGCGGGGATTGGTGGCCCCGGTACCGAAGATCACCACCTGCAGGTCGACACCGATTTGCGGCGCTGCCAGGCCCGCTCCGTTGGCCGCGGCCATGGTTTCCTCCATGTCGGCGATCAGCTGATGCAGCTGTGGGGTGTCGAACGCCTCGACGCGGCGGGCTTTGGCCAGCAGGCGCGGGTCGCCCATTTTGAGAATGGCATGCACAGTCATGGTCTACATCACTGATCGATTCTTAAGGTTTACCCCGTATGGCATCCGTGGCGATGCCCATGTAGAGTCTGGAGGCATCGATTGTGCCCAATCTGACCCGGAGGAACGTGACATGCAGCCCTGCCCACGCTCGACCTCGAACCGCTTCCACGTGCGCTCGTGGGGAAAGACCCCGGTGCTGTTGGCCGGTCTGGTCCTGGCGACAAGTGTTGCCAGCCTGCCCGGCCTCGCGCGTGCCCAGGGCGCCGACATTTTCAAGGGCGCCGACATCGCACTGGGCGAAAAACTCATTGCCGAGCACAAGTGCGTCGAGTGCCACACCCGGCAGGTGGGCGGGGATGGCAGCGCCATCTACAAGCCGCTGGGTCGCATCAACACCGCCGGCCTGCTGCGCGGCATGGTCGAGATGTGCAACACCCAGATGAACCTGGGCCTGTTCCCCGAAGAAGTCACCGCCGTCGCCGCGGTGATCAACCGGGATCACTACAAGTTCAAGTGACGGGTCTCTCAGCCAGCAGGCTCAACATCCTGGCCTCGTCGATCACCGCAACGCCCAGCTCGCGGGCCTTGTCGAGCTTGCTGCCGGCCTCTTCTCCGGCCACCACGTAATCGGTCTTTTTGCTGACCGAGCCGGCCACTTTGGCACCGGCGGCTTCCAGCAACTCCTTGGCCTGCTCGCGCCGGAGGGTGGGAAAGGTACCCGTCAGGACAAAGGTCTTGCCGGCGAGAAGCTGGGGCGTTCGCTCGGCAGGAGCGCCCTCTTCCCAGCTGACACCGCAGGCGCGCAACTGTTCAACCACCTCACGGTTGTGGTCTTGATCAAAGAAGGTGCGAATGCTGCGGGCCACGACCGGCCCGACGTCCGGCACCTCCAGCAGCTCGTCCACACTGGCCGCCATGATCCGGTCCAGGCCGCCGAAGTGCCGCGCCAGATCGCGTGCGGTGGCTTCACCCACGTGGCGGATACCCAGCCCGAACAAAAAGCGCGGCAAGGTGGTATGCCGGGATTTCTCCAATGCCTGCAGCAGATTGCCGGCCGATTTTTCGGCCATGCGATCCAGACGGGCCAGGGCGGTGAGTCCCAGGCGGTACAGGTCCGGCAAGGTGCGGACCACACCCGCTTCGACCAGTTGATCGACGAGCTTGTCGCCCAGGCCTTCGATGTCCAGCGCGCGACGCTGGGCGTAGTGCAGGATGGCCTGCTTGCGCTGGGCCGAGCAAAACAGGCCGCCGGTGCAGCGGTGGTCGGCTTCGCCCTCCTCGCGTACCGCCTGGCTGCCACACACGGGGCAGTGGGTTGGCATGCTGAAAGGCGGCGGGTCGCCAAACCGTTTGTCAGCCACCACCGAAACCACCTCGGGGATGACGTCACCGGCGCGGCGCACGATCACCGTGTCACCCACCCGAACGTCCTTGCGGCGCGCTTCCAGCTCGTTGTGCAAGGTGGCGTTGGTGACCGTGACGCCCCCGACGAACACGGGCGTCAGCTTGGCCACCGGTGTGAGCTTGCCCGTGCGGCCCACCTGCACGTCGATGGCCTGAACCGTGGTCAGCTGCTCCTGCGCAGGGTATTTGTGGGCCACCGCCCAACGCGGCTCACGGGTCACGAATCCCAGGCGCCGCTGCAGCGACAGGTCGTTGACCTTGTAGACCACGCCGTCGATGTCATAGGGCAGGCTGTCGCGTTGCCTCCCGATGTCGCGGTGAAAGGCCACCAGCTGGGCCGCTCCATGGCAGACACGGGTCTGTTCGGCCACCGGAAAACCCCAGTCGCGCAAGCGCATCAGCAGGCCATGCTGGGTGGTGAACAGAGGACCGTTGCCATCGCTGCGTGAGACCTCGCCCAGACCATAGGCGAAAAAGCTCAAAGGTCGCTGGGCCGCGATGCCGGAGTCGAGCTGGCGCACGGCACCAGCAGCCGCATTGCGCGGATTGACAAAGGTCTTCTCGCCTTTGGCGCCGGCTGCGATCTTCTCCCGCTGTCGCTCGTTCAGGGCGTCGAAGTCGTCGCGCCGCATGTACACCTCGCCGCGAACTTCGAGAATGACTGGAACACCATTGGGCAAGCGCAGCGGCACCTGCCCGATGGTGCGGATGTTGTGGGTCACATCCTCACCGACCTCCCCGTCACCCCGGGTGGCCGCCCTGACCAGCACACCCGCTTCGTACCGCAGGCTGATCGCCAGCCCGTCGAACTTGAGTTCGGCCACATAGTCGACCGGCGGGTCTGCATCGCTCAAACCCAATTCACGACGCACCCGGGCATCGAAGGCCTCGGCGCCACTGGCTTCGGTGTCGGTTTCCGTGCGGATACTGAGCATCGGCACGGCATGGCGCACGGTGGCAAAACCGTCCAGAACGGCGCCGCCCACCCGCTGGGTTGGAGAGTCGGGTGTGAGCAGCTCCGGGTGCTGCATCTCCAAGGCCTGCAGCTCACGAAACAAACGATCGTACTCGGCATCCGGAACCTCCGGATCGTCCAGAACGTAGTAGCGGTGGGCGTGGTGGTGCAGTTGCGCGCGCAGCTCGGCCGCGCGCTCGGCCGGTGTGGGCGCGGCCGCAAACAGGTCAGGGGTCATGAAAAAAGACGGCGCGCCTGTGCAGACCCAGCCGACAGGTCGCGGCTGTCGAGGGCGTCGTACAGGGTCTCGAGGTCAGCGCCAATGCGGTCCATGGTTTCAGCGGAGAGGGGCTGGCCGGCATCGTCGGTCACCACGCCGTCCATGCTGTCGGCCAGCGCAGCAGCGGCCACACGCATGCGCACAAAGGGCTGTTCACTGCGAGGCACATGGGTCACCTCGAGCGACAAGGACAGCTCGCGCAAGGCACTTTGCTCGGGGTCTTCAGCCATGGCGGCCTGCGGGTCGAAACTGAGGCTGAGCACGGGCGCCTGCCCGCTCTGGCTGCCAGGCAGGACCATGCGACCCGGCAACGCGCCGGCCACAAAGCCCAGTTTTGCCGCCTGCTGGGCCACATAGCCAGGACTCCAAGCCACTCGGCGCGCACGCAAGGTAAAGCCCAGCTGGGCGTCATGGGCGCTCGCAAAGGCGTCGAGCTCGCGTGCCCTCGCCACTTCGGCCCGCATGTCCGGAAAATCCGGTGCCGCACCGACAGCGTCCGCGTAGGCCTGTGTCTTGACCACGAATTCGGAGAACTCGATGTCGTTGAGCGCACCCGCCCGGTTGGCGAGCTGGACGCCGGCCTGAAGGTTTCGATAGCGGTGGCCAGGTCGCGGCGTCTCCCAGTCCTGACCGTCCTCGCGGATGGCCTCGACGGCGAACGGCTTGCTCCCGACCCGGCGGGTGGCGGGCATGGCCGCCAGCAAGGCCTCACCGGACACCACACCTTCGAGCTGGAGCGGCGCGATCACATCGATCAAGGCGTCCAGCAACGGGCGTCTTTCCGGAGGATGCACAACCTGCTGCAAGGTCACCTGCACCGGAGCTCGAGGGCCATCGGATACCGGCGCAGCCGTCTCCGTGGATGGTGCGGCGCCCTGGTGCCATGAACGAACGCCGCCAGGGGCATCGGGCACGGCCGACAGGACCGGATCGTGTCGGGCATCCTCAGCTGCCATTTCACTTCGAACAGCCGGAGGCGGACCGTCGAGCACCGGCTCAATGCGATCTGTGCCCGCCGCACCGGCGCCAGCCGATTCATCAGCGGCATAAAGCATGGGCTCGGTGACCGGGGCAGCGGCCGCCATGCGGTCGTTTTCCTGAACCGTGCGGGGCGCGCTCTTGCGGGTGATCCAGGCGTTGTAGGCGACCACGCCAGCGAGGACCAGTCCCCCGATGATGGCCAGGCTGATCTGCAGTGAACTCATGGAAGGTGGCCTGTTCGGGTGGTTCTGTTCAGGTGGGCTCGAGCATGCCCGCTGCCGATTCCATGTCCACCGCCACAATGCGGGAAACGCCCTGCTCCTGCATGGTCACGCCGATGAGCTGCTCAGCCATTTCCATGGCGATCTTGTTGTGGCTGATGAACAGGAACTGGGTTTCCTTGGACATGGCGGTCACAAGTTTCGCATAACGCTCGGTGTTCGCATCGTCCAGCGGCGCATCCACCTCGTCGAGCAGGCAGAACGGTGCCGGGTTGAGTTGAAAAATTGCGAACACCAGGGCAATGGCGGTCAACGCCTTTTCACCGCCCGAGAGCAGATGAATCGTCTGGTTCTTCTTGCCGGGTGGCTGGGCCATGACCTGCACACCGGCATCGAGGATCTCCTCGCCCGTCATGACCAGACGCGCGTTGCCACCGCCGAACAGCTCCGGGAACATGCGCCCGAAATGCCCGTTCACCGTGTTGAAGGTGCTTCCCAGAAGCTCACGGGTTTCACCGTCGATCTTGCGGATGGCATCTTCCAGCGTGGCCATGGCATCGTTCAGGTCGGCCGACTGTGCATCGAGGAAGGTCTTGCGCTCGCGCGCGGCACCCAGTTCCTCCAGCGCCGCGAGGTTGACCGCCCCGAGTGACTGGATCTCTCGGTGCAGCCGGTCAATTTCGGACTGCAGTCCGGCCAGTCGCACGTTCCCCTCGGTCACGCTTTGGGCGACGGCGGCGAGGTCGGCCTGTGCTTCTTGAAGCTGCTGGCTGTACTGCTCGACACCCAGACGGGCCGCCTGTTCCTTGAGCTGGAAGTCGGTGATGCGCTGACGCAGAGGGTCGAGCTCTCTCTCAAGCTGGAGGCGCCGCTCGTCGCTGGCCCTCAGCTTCGCCGTCAGGTCGTCATACTGGCTGCGCAGCAAACCCAGTGCATGTTCGCGTTCCAGCTTGATGGCCAGCGCGTCCTGCAAGCCGGCCTGGGCTGCGGCGTCGGTCAGCCGCGCCAGCTCGTCGCGGGCCCGCGACGCCTCATCGGCCAGCGATTTTTCCTGTGCGACGGCTGTCTCCAGCGCTCGCTGCAGTTCGCCCTGGCGCGCTTGCAGGCTGCGCAGCGAAAACGTGGCTTCCTGCGCCTGGCGCTCCAGCGCCCGCTGCTGTTCGCGCGCCTGACCCAGGGCACGCTCAGCCGCAATCACCTGCTCATCCAGCTGGGCATGGCGCTCCTGGCTGTCAGCCAGTTGCATGTCCAACTCCTCAAATCGGGCCTCGGCCATGACGCGTCGTTCCTGCAGCGACTCCAGCAGGGCATCCACCTCCAGCAGATCGCCACTGAGCTGCTCACTGCGAGCACGGGTCTGTTCGGCCAGCTGGGTCAACCGCAAGGCCTCGACCTGCGCCTCATGCGCGCGATTGCGCGCCTCACCTCCGTCACGACGAGCCAGGACCAGACGCTGCGAAGCCTCCCCGTAACCCGCCTCGGCCCGAACCAGCGCACTGCGGGCCTGTTCGGCGATCAGGGCCTGTCCCTTCAGCTGTTTCTCCAGGCTTTCAATTTCCTGTGCACGGGCCAGCAAGCCCGCCTGTTCGCTGTCCGGTGCGTAAAGGCTGACACTGTGCGTCGTGACACAGTGGCCTGCGGGCACATAAATGCTCTCGCCTGCCTGCAGCTGCGCACGCTGCGCCAGGGCCTCCTCCAGGGTGGCGGCGGTCATGCAGCCCTTGAGCCAGCCCTCCAGCAAGGCCTGCTGACCTGCATCATTCAGCCGCAACCAGGCCGCCAGTGGCTTCAGCCCCGACGCCTGCCGGGGTGCGGGCTGTCCATCCGGACGACTGTAGAAAGCCAGCTTGGCTGGCGGGGCATCGTTGCCAAAGGCCCGCACCATGTCCAGCCGGGACACCTCCAGCGCGGAAAGCCGCTCGCGCAGGGCTGCCTCAAGAGCATTCTCCCAGCCAGGCTCGACATGGATGCGGCTCCAGAGGCCCTGCAGGCCGTCCAGCCCGTGTTTGGCCAACCAAGGCTTGAGCTTCCCGTCAGTCCGAACCTTGTCCTGCAAGGCCTTGAGTGCTTCCAGCCTCGCTGACAGCTCGGCCAGCCGCGCTGACTCCTGGTTCACGGCCTGTTGCGCCATTCGACGCTCTTCGTCGAGGCGGGGAACGGATTCCTGCAGTTCGTGCAGCAAAGCCTCGGCCAGTTCAGCGGCTTCGGCCAATTCGGCCTGCGCGCGCACGGCATGGGCCAGGCGACTGTCGTCAGGAGCGGCCAGTGCGTTGCGGTCCGCCTGCAGTTTTTCGCGCCGAAGCTCCTGTTGCCGGCTCTGCTCTTCGATGCTGCGCTGCTCGGCGGCGAGAACCTGGATCTGCTGCTGCACCTGCACGACGCCGGCGCGCTGCTCGTTGGCCCGTTGTTGGGCCTGGCGAAGCACATCTTCAAGGCCAGGCAGGCTGCCAGCCTGCTCCTCGCCCTGGGCGGCGAGGACAACCGATTTCTCCTCGGCATCCACCATGGCACCGGCGAGCTGTTCGAGTTCGGTCTCGGCGTGCTCTTTGCGTGTGGCCCAACTGCCCAGTTGCTCCTTGAGTTGCTCCAGCCGCTGCTCGGCTCGCTGTCGGCCTTCGACCACATAGCGGATTTCGGCCTCGAGTTTGCCCACTTCGGCGCTGGCCTCGTACAACCGGCCCTGAGCCTGATTGACCTGATCTCCCGCAGCGTAATGCGCCTGCCGAATGGTTTCCAGCTCAGCCTCAACCCTGCGCAGGTCCGCGGTGCGCGACTCCAGGTCATTGACCGCCTGGGCCGCCTCGGTGCGCACACGTGCCTGCTCGACCTCGGCCTCGGCCCGCTTGAGAAACCACAGCTGGTGCTGCTTGAGCGTGGCGCTGGCGTTCAGGCGGTTGTACCGTTCGGCCACCTCGGCCTGTCGCTCCAGTTTCTCCAGGTTGGTGTTGAGCTCCCGCAGGATGTCTTCCACGCGCGTCAGGTTCTCACGGGTGTCGGCCAGCCGGTTGGCTGTTTCCCGGCGGCGCTCCTTGTACTTGGAAACCCCGGCCGCCTCCTCGAGGAACAGGCGCAGCTCCTCTGGCTTGGACTCGATGATGCGGCTGATGGTGCCCTGACCGATGATGGCGTAGGCCCGCGGTCCCAGGCCCGTCCCCAGGAACACGTCCTGCACGTCGCGGCGGCGCACCGGCTGGTTGTTGATGTAGTAGCTGCTGGTGCCGTCCCGCGTGAGCACGCGCTTGACGGCGATTTCGCCGAACTGACCCCATTGGCCCCCCGCGCGGTGATCGCTGTTGTCGAACACCAGCTCGACGCTGGAGCGGCTGGCCGGCTTGCGGGACGTGGTTCCGTTGAAGATGACGTCCTGCATGGACTCACCGCGCAGTTCGGATGCCTTGGACTCGCCCAGCACCCAGCGCACAGCGTCCATGATGTTGGACTTGCCGCAGCCGTTGGGCCCCACCACGCCCACCAGTTGGCCGGGCAGCATGAAGTTGGTGGGCTCGGCAAAGGACTTGAAGCCGGACAGCTTGATCGAATTGAGTCGCACGGGTACCCGGTGTGAGCAGCTAACTGCTTGATTTTGAAGGAATAAGAAGCCACTGCCCGAGCAGGGCCGGCGACCCGCATGATACCGCGCCCGCCAGCGCGGCGGCCAACCGCAGGGCGGCGGCTCCAGCTTGGGATAATCGACCCATGAATCCCCGCCTGCGCCTGCTCCAACCCTACCCTTTCGAACGCCTGCGACAGCTGTTCTCGGATGTGAAACCCAGGTCCGACCTGCGTCCGATCAGCCTGGGCATCGGAGAACCGAAACACCCGGCTCCCGGGCTCCTCAAGCAAGCCCTTTCGCAGGCACTGGAAGGCGGTCTGGCAGCCTACCCGGGTACGGCGGGTGAGCCCGCTCTGCGCCAAGCCTGTGCCAGCTGGTTGCACCGGCGCTATGGGGTCGATGTGGACCCCGTGAGCCAGATCCTTCCTGTCAATGGCTCTCGTGAGGCCTTGTTTGCGTTCGCCCAGACGGTGATCGATTCGACGCGCGAAGGCGCCACCGTGGTGTTCCCGAACCCCTTCTACCAGATCTACGAAGGAGCGGCCCTGCTCGGCGGCGCCCAGCCATGGTATGCGGCCAGCGACCCGGCGAAGAACTTTGCCGTCGACTGGGACAGTGTGCCTGAAGATGTATGGGCCCGAACCCAGTTGCTCTTCGTCTGCTCGCCTGGCAACCCCACAGGAGCAGTCATGCCGCTGCAGGAGTGGCGCAAGCTGTTCGACCTGAGCGATCGCCATGGCTTCGTGATCGCTTCGGACGAGTGCTACAGCGAGATCTATTTCCGGGACGAAGCGCCCCTGGGGGGACTGGAAGCGGCCGCCCGGCTGGGTCGTACCGATTTCAGGCGCCTGATGATGTTCACCAGCCTGTCCAAGCGCAGCAATGTTCCGGGACTGCGCAGCGGCTTTGTGGCGGGTGATGCCAGCCTGATCAAGCCATTCCTGCTGTACCGGACCTACCATGGCGGAGCCATGAGCCCGGCCATTCAGGAAGCCAGCATCGCCGCATGGGGCGATGAGCAGCATGTCGAAGACAACCGCAGGCTCTACCGCGAGAAGTTCGCCCTCGTCACACCCATGCTTGAGCCACTACTCGATGTTCGCCTGCCAGACGCCTCGTTCTACCTGTGGGCCGGCGTGCCACCCGCGTTTGCCAGCCGTACTCCGGGACGCAGCGCGGACGAGGCCTTCGCCCGGGAATTGCTGTCTCAATACAATGTGACGGTTTTGCCGGGAAGCTACCTCGCCCGCGAAGCCCGTGGTCACAACCCCGGCGCTGGACGTATCCGAATGGCGCTGGTGGCCGGAACCGACGAATGCGCGGAAGCGGCCAGCCGCATCGCGGACTTCGTCCGGAAGAACGCCTGAACCGTCGCCCCCTCAACCGCACACCATCCGATCTCCATCCATGACACAACAGCTACAAAACCTGATCGAAAACGCGTGGGAACAGCGCGCCGAACTCTCACCGTCCACAGCCCCCAAAGAGTCGGTGGACGCCGTTGAACACGTGATTGCCGAGTTGAACATGGGCAGGCTGCGCGTGGCCACGCGCGAGGCGGTGGGCCAATGGACGGTGCACCAGTGGATCAAGAAGGCCGTTCTGCTGTCCTTTCGGCTGAAGGACAACGAATTCGTGCGCGCCGGTGACCTGGCCTTCTACGACAAGGTGCCGACCAAGTTCGCCCACCTGTCCGATGCCGAGATGAAGGCCACCGGCGTGCGTGTGGTGCCACCGGCCGTCGCCCGGCGAGGCAGCTTCATTGCCAAGGGGGCTGTGCTGATGCCCAGCTACGTCAACATCGGCGCCTATGTCGACGAGAACACCATGGTCGACACCTGGGCCACGGTCGGCTCCTGCGCCCAGATCGGAAAGAACGTGCACCTGTCGGGTGGTGTGGGCATCGGCGGCGTGCTTGAACCTCTGCAGGCTGGTCCGACCATCATCGAGGACAACTGCTTCATCGGCGCCCGATCCGAAGTGGTCGAAGGGGTGGTGATTGAAGAGAACTCGGTCATCTCGATGGGCGTCTACATCGGCCAGAGCACCCCAATCTACGACCGTGCAACGGGCGAGGTCAGCTATGGCCGCGTGCCGGCAGGCTCGGTGGTCATCAGTGGCAGCCTGCCCAAGGACGGCGGAAAGTACAGCCTTTACGCTGCGGTCATCGTCAAGCGTGTCGACGCCCAGACCCGGGCCAAGACCAGCTTGAACGACCTGTTGCGTCCCTGACGAAAAGCGCAGACCAGCAAGCAAGGAGCCGGCATGAGCAGTGGAACGATGGAGCGCATCTTGCGCCTGATGGCCGAAAAGCAGGCATCCGACGTCTACCTGTCGGCCCATGCGCCAGCCATGATCAAGATCAATGGCCAGACCATCCCGATCAACAGCCAGGTGCTGCCACCCGAGGCGCCCCGCAACCTGCTGGCCGAGATCGTTCCAGCCACGCGCATCGAGGAGCTGGTGGACACCGGCGAGCTCAACATGGCAGTGCCTCTGGACGGAGTTGGCAACTTCCGGGTCAGCGCTTTCAGGCAACGCAGCCACTATGCGGTGGTGATCCGCTACGTCCCAGGAGACATTCCAGCCCTGGACAGCCTCAACGTGGCACCCATCCTGGCCGATCTGGTCATGGAAAAGCGAGGCCTGGTGATCATGGTCGGCGCTACCGGTGCGGGCAAGAGCACGACGCTGGCCGCCATGATCGATCACCGCAACGAGCGCAGCACGGGCCACATTCTCACTGTGGAAGATCCGATCGAGTATGTGTATCGGAACAAGAAATCCGTCGTCAACCAGCGCGAGCTGGGCACCGACACCGCGTCCCTGCAGATTGCCCTGAAGAACGCCCTGCGACAGGCTCCCGACGTCATTCTCATCGGCGAAATCCGTGACCGCGAAACCATGTCTGCCGCGATCGCCTACGCCCAGTCCGGCCATCTGTGTCTGGCCACGCTGCATGCCAACAACAGCTATCAGGCCCTCAACCGGATCCTGAGCTTCTACCCGGTGGAGGTTCGTCCGACCATGCTCGGTGACCTGGCCATGGCCTTGCGGTCCATCGTGTCCCAGCGCCTGCTGCGAACGCACACCGGCGGCCGGGTGCCCGCCATGGAGGTGATGCTCAACACCACGCTGATCGCCGATCTCATCCGCAAGGCGGATTTCTCCGGTGTGAGGGAGGCCATGGAGAAATCGCTGGCTGAAGGATCGCAGACCTTCGAGCAGGATCTCGCGCGCCTGATCATCGATGGCATTGTCAGCCGCAACGAGGGCCTGGCCCATGCCGACTCGCCCAACAACCTGCTCTGGCGGCTGCAAAATGACTTCAATGCGCTCAAGTCGCTGGACACGGCCACGCCCTCCGAGGACGAGCAAAGTGAAGGAGCCACGTTCACCGAGTTCACACTGGACGTGAAGTTCTGACCGCATGAGCGAAACACTGCGCCTGATTGAAGCCCTGGTCTCGCGGCCCTCGGTCACTCCCGATGATGCTGGTTGCCAGCTCCTGATCGCCGATCGGCTGCTAAAGATCGGGTTCCGATGCGAAACCCTCACAAGCGGGCCCTCGGAGTTTCGGGTCACCAACCTGTGGGCTCGCAGGGGTGATGGCCTTCGACCCACCCTGGTGTTTGCCGGGCACACCGACGTGGTGCCCACCGGCCCGCCGGAGGCATGGCAGAGCGACCCGTTTGTCCCCACGCACCGCGACGGTCGCCTGTACGGTCGCGGAACCAGCGACATGAAGACGTCGCTTGCCGCCATGGTGGTCGCCTGCGAGCGATTTGTGCATGCCGTTCCAGAGCCCTTGATTGACATTGCCTTTCTGCTCACCAGCGACGAAGAAGGGCCTGCCAACGATGGCACAGTGGTGGTCTGCCGGGAACTGCAGCGCCGGGGTGAACGGCTGGACTGGTGCATTGTTGGCGAACCCACTTCAGTCGAACGAACCGGCGACATGATCAAGAACGGGCGCCGCGGCACCATGAGCGGCCGCCTGACCGTCAAAGGCATACAGGGCCACATTGCCTATCCGCACCTGGCCCGCAACCCGATCCACATGGTGGCGCCGGCACTGGCCGAGCTGGCTGGAACGGTCTGGGACCAGGGCAATGCTTTCTTCCCACCGACCAGTTGGCAGGTCAGCAACATCCACGGCGGAACGGGTGCCAGCAATGTGATTCCCGGCAGCGTCGTGATCGACTTCAATTTCCGTTTTTCCACCGAGTCGACGCCCGAAAGCCTTCAGACCCGCTTTCATGACTTGCTGGCCCGACATGGCCTGTCCACGGGGACCGACTACGAGCTGGCCTGGACCGTCGGTGGGTTGCCCTTTCTCACGCCACCAGGACCCCTGGTCGAAGCCGTGCGGCAGGCCATTCGAGACGAGAGCGGCATTGAGGCCGAGCTGTCCACCACCGGTGGGACCAGTGACGGCCGCTTCATCGCACAGGTGTGCCCGCAGGTCATCGAACTGGGCCCGCCCAATGCCACCATCCACAAGGTCGACGAACATGTCGTGCTGGCTGACATCGAGCCTTTGACCGCCATCTACCTGCGCGTGCTGCACCTGTTGCACCGCAAAGCGCCTTCTGCGGCCTGAGGCTGACCCGACATGACCGTGCAGGAATTGCTGGCCGAAAGCACAGCCCGGCTGGAAGCGGCCTCTCTCGCGTACGGGCATGGGACCACCGGCCCCAGGGATGAAGCTGCCTGGCTGATGCTGTGGCAACTGGGCTGGCCATTGGACACCCACCTTGAGACAACCGGAGCACACGAACTGGACAGTCACCAGATCCAGCAGGTTCGCCAGCTGATCGAGCGCCGCATACTCACCCGCCAGCCCGCGGCCTATCTGACCCGCGAAGCCTGGCTGCAAGGTGTGGCCTTCTACGTTGATGAGCGCACCATTGTTCCGCGAAGCTTCATTGCGGAGCTGATTGCCGACGGGAGCATCGACCCCTGGCTGTCCGACGCCACACATCAGGTGCTTGATCTCTGCACGGGCAATGGCAGCCTGGCCGTCCTCGCCGCCATGGCCTGGCCTGACATCGCGGTCACTGGGGCCGACCTGTCGACCGATGCCCTGGACGTGGCCCGCATCAACATCGAGCGACACGGACTGTCCGAGCGTGTCCGCTTGGTCCAGTCGGATGGACTGGATGCCTGTCACGGACCGTGGGACCTGATTCTCTGCAATCCTCCTTATGTCAACTCGGCCAGCATGGCCGCGCTGCCTGCCGAATACCGGGCCGAACCCGAGCTGGCACTCGCTGGGGGCAACGACGGCATGGATTTCGTCCGCCGGCTGCTGCGCGAAGCACCCGCCCGCATGACAGCGCTGGCGGTGCTGGTGCTGGAGATCGGCAACGAGCGTGCCCACTTCGAAGCAGCATTCCCGATGCTGGAGGTGGTTTGGCTCAGCTGCAGTGCGGGCGAGGATCAGGTCCTGCTGGTCACACGAGAATCCCTGCTGGTACAGGCGGAGGCCATGAGGCCATGATCACCCTGCGCAACGTTACCCTCCGCCGAGGCGCAAAGGTCGTGCTGGATGGCGCATCGGCCACCCTCAACCCGGGTGAAAAAGTCGGCCTGGTTGGCCGCAACGGTGCCGGCAAATCCAGCCTGTTCGGCCTGCTCAACGGACAATTGCACGAAGACGGCGGAGACTTCTCCATACCGACCCATTGGCGCATGGCCCAGGTGGCCCAGGAGATGCCCGAAACCTCGGACCCGGCCACGCAGTTCGTGATTGAAGGTGATACGCGCCTGCTCATGGCCCAGCGTCAAGTGGTCCAGGCAGAAGCCAGCGGCGACGGCGACCACATGGCGCACGCCTACATGGAACTGCAGGACGCCGGAGCGCATGATGCGGTGGCGCGGGCCCAGACCCTCATCCTGGGCCTGGGTTTCGGCCTGCACGAGCTCGACAAACCGGTGAACAGCTTCTCGGGGGGGTGGCGCATGCGGCTGCAGCTCGCCCGGGCCCTGATGTGCCCCAGTGACCTGCTGCTGCTGGACGAACCGACCAACCACCTCGACCTGGACGCGCTGGTCTGGCTGGAGGCGTGGCTCAAGCGCTACGCAGGCACGCTCATCGTCATCAGCCACGATCGTGAGTTCCTGGATGCGGTCACCGATGTCACCCTGCACATCAACGGTGGCCAATTGACCCGATACAGCGGCAACTACAGCCGATTCGAGGACATGCGGGCCGAGCAGTTGGCACAGCAGCAGCAGTCCTTCGCACGCCAGCAGGACAAGATTGCCCACCTTCAGCGTTTCATCGACCGCTTCAAGGCCAAGGCCAGCAAGGCCAAGCAGGCCCAGAGCCGGGTCAAGGCTCTGGAACGTATGGAGAAGATCGGACCGGTACTGGTCGACGCCGATTTCACCTTCGAATTCGCCGAGCCGGCCAACCTGCCCAATCCGATGCTGGCCATGCGCAGGGTCGACTTCGGGTACCCGCCGTCCGAGGCTGGCCATGAGCCGCTGACCATCGTGCGCGAGGTCACGCGTTCGGTACAGGCGGGCCAGCGCATCGGCATACTGGGTGCCAACGGTCAGGGCAAATCGACCGTGGTCAAGACGGTGGCACATGAACTGGCGCCACTCGCAGGCCAGATCACCGAAGGCAAGGGACTGAACATCGGCTACTTTGCGCAGCAGGAACTCGACGTGCTGCGACCCGACGAAAACCCTCTGCAGCACATGACCCGACTGGCCCGGGACGTGCTGGCCCATGGCCGCCATCAGGGCCAGGGCATGCGAGAACAGGACCTTCGGAACTTCCTGGGTGGCTTTCAGTTCAGCGGCGATCAGGTCATGCAGACGGTCGGCAGCATGAGCGGCGGCGAGAAGGCCCGACTGGTGCTGTGCATGATTGTTTGGCAGCGGCCCAACCTGCTACTGCTCGACGAACCGACCAACCATCTGGATCTCGCCACCCGCGAAGCCTTGTCGGTGGCACTGAACGAGTTCGAGGGCACCGTCATGCTGGTCAGCCACGACAGGGCTTTGCTGCGGGCCGTCTGCGACGAATTCTGGCTGGTCTCAAAAGGCGGCATTGAGCCGTTTGAAGGCGATCTGGACGACTACCAGCGCTACCTGCTCGATGTGGCCCGCCAGGCGCGCGAGAATCAGCGGTCGAAAATCGCTGCGCCTGGCCACGCCTCCAGCGCATCGGCCGTCGACCGGCCGAGCGCTGCGCCCTCAACAGGCCCCAGCCAGCCGGCCCGTGGTGCCGAACAGCGCCGCCAGGAGGCGCAACGGCGGCAGCACATGACAGAGAAGCTGCGTCCATTGCGCAAGGCACTGGAGCAGACCGAAAAACTCATGGAGCAGTTGCAGCAGGAAAAGTCTCGGCTCGAAGCCGAACTCAGCGGCCCACTGGCGCCCGGCAGCATTGCCGACGCAGGACGCCGCCTCAAGACTGTGCTTGAAGACCTGGCCAGCGCGGAGAACCGCTGGCTTGAGCTGAGTGAGGCCATCGAGGCTTCCGCCAGCTGAGGATGTGCCGCCCCGCCTGGGCGACCGGCAGCACCGCCAATCCAAACAAAAAGGCCCTGACCAGACGATCAGGGCCCTTGATGGGGTGGTAGGACGTGAGGGATTCGAACCCACGACCAACGGATTAAAAGTCCGCTGCTCTACCAACTGAGCTAACGTCCCACTCAGCAACCTGTTGTGTTGCACAACTTGCTGCGAAGCCTCAGATTATAGCGTGGTTTTTTACGCTGTCTGAAGATCGATGCGATATTTTCGATGTGTTGTTGGCCAGCGCCTCGAGGGCCGCTCCGGCAGCACAAAATCCGAAGCTGGCAGTGACAGTCACCACCGAGCCGTAGCCGTGGCAATTGAGCGTCCCGTCACCCCCCCCCAGTTGACAGGATGCATCAGGCGGCGCAACCGACTCCCGACTGAACACGCAGGTCAAACCCATGCGCCCACGCTGCGCTGCACCGTACTGCTTGCGCAGGCGCTGCCTCAGTCGTGCCAGCAAGGGGTCGTGCGTCACGTCGGCCAGATCACCTGTCTCGATGGCCTGGGCATGGCGCTTCCCACCAGCGGCTCCGACCGTGATGACCAATGCCTTGTTCTCCATCGCCCAGGCAGCCAAGGTCAGCTTGGCCGCGACCTGATCACAAGCGTCAATGACCGCCACCGGGCCGACGCTGTTGTGCAGTCCCAGCCGGCCAACCAGCCCTGACCAGTTCTCCGTCGATACGAAATCTTCAACCGTATCCACGATGCACGCCGGATGTATCAGCGCAATCCGCTCCCGCATGGCCAGCACCTTCGCCATGCCGAGCGTTGGCGAGACCGCATGCACCTGTCGGTTGACGTTGGACTCGGCCACGTGATCGAGATCGATCAGGCTCAGGCGACCGACTCCGCTGCGCGCCAAGGCCTCGGCAGCCCAGGACCCGACACCACCGACACCCACCACAACCACGTGGGCCTCAAATATGCGTTGCGCGCCCTGAACCCCATACAGACGCCTGAGCCCGCCGAAACGGCGCTCGAAGTCGGATTCTTCCATTGGGTCCATCGGACAGACCTCCGTCGGGCGCCGTCACTCCCGCTCCAGCAGCCAGATCTGGAAACGGAAACCGAGGATAGCGCCGATGACTATCCCGGCCACGGCGATGATGCTGATCAGACTGAGCGTCGACAGCCCTGACAATCCCTGCCCCACCGTACATCCCAGGGCGGTCACACCACCAACACCCATGCAGACCGCGCCAACCAGATGAAGAGCGGTGTCCTGCGTGCTCCTGAAGCCTTCCCAGTGAAACTCACGCCCGAGCAAGGCCTGCACGAAGGCGCCAGCGACCACACCGAACACCGTCACAACACCCAGAGTGAGCACCTTGGAGCTGTCGCTGAAGAAAATGATCCAGTCCAGCGTATAGGCCATCGGGGCCGTGAAAGTCAGCGACTCCATCCGCCCGGTATTGGTGGCCAGGTACACCGATTCAAGGGTCTCTGGATGTTCCTCAACAAAACCCAATGATCCACTCACCCACCACATCAGCGTGATGACCAGGCCGATGCCGAACCCGGCCAACAGGTTGTTGGTGGTGCGGAATCCATCGCCGACCAGTGCCCATATCACCAGGACGCCACCGATCAGCAGACCGAGAATCAAGCCACTGGAGGACACGTCCCAACCCAGGCCCTGCGCCACCCAAGCCGGCAGCGCGCTGCCCGCCTCGACCTCGAACGCGACCTGATCCACCGTGTTCACCCTCAGCACCGCCAGAACGCCCCGCAACGTTGCAAACGCAGCGACGCCCATGGCCGACAGCCATATCACCCGTGTTCCGGTGTAGATGGTCTTGCTGCCGTCGATCCAGCCCAGCCAGGCCATGAGATGAAAGCCGATCATGGCAACGCCGACGGCCATGCCCCACATTCGCATGCGGGTCCAGTCGCCCATGTTCACAATATCGCTGATCGCACCCATGGTGCAAAAATGCGAGCGCTGGGCTATGAAGCCAAAAACAAGCGCTGCCCCGAAGGCGGCCCACAGCACAAGAGAGTATGTCGATTGAAGCTCAGCGATGTCCATCGCCGAGATTGTAGGTTGACCCGACAGTGCCCGCGGCGCGATGGGCTGGCAGACGGATTCACCGTCTGCCAAACCGTCAACGCATGCGCGAGAGACGCTCGCGCGCCACGCTGGCAGCCTCGGACTGCGGGTAGGCCTTTACCAGCTCTTCCAGCGTGCGCCGTGACGCTCGCGAATCCTTGAGCTCCGTGTGCGAGTTGGCCATGGCCAGCATGGCTTCAGGGGTACGCACATGCTGCGGATAACGGCCTGCGAGCCGGCCATGGCTCTCAAGCGCTTCCCGGTAGGCCTTGGTCGCATACTGCGCATTGCCCAACCAGTAGAGAGCCGATGGGGCATACCCGCTGGAGGGATGCCTGGCAAGAAAGGCTGAAAAAGCCGAGGTGGCACCCGCGAAGTCCGCACGCCGAAGCACCGCGAGTGCGTCTTCGAACTCACGCTGCTCGGCCGGCAATGCGGAAAAACTCTGCCCGTCGTGGGTGACCTGAACCGGTTCCACCTGGCGCAGCCGGTTCTCGATTCCCTGTTTGACGTCGGCCTGCTGCCGCTGCAACTCGGAAACCTCACGGGCCAGCTGTTCGTTCTGGCCGCGCAGCCGCGCCAGCTCGGCCCGCAACTCCTCGATCTGACCGGCCAGCTCAAGCAGGCCACGCTGTGCTTGTGTACGGGCCTCTCGCGACTGCTGCAGTTCGGCTTCGGTGGCCTGTCGGTGTGCATCGAAGCGCTGACGCAGCTCGATCACCGCCTTGCGGGCCTCGTCATCGCCGAAAAGGGCATGTGCCTGCCAAGGCCAGACGGCGAGCAAAACCAGCGCGGCCGGCGCGACCGCGCGGCTGATGGACGTAGCACGCATCAGTCTCACCGGTAACTGATCTCCACGCGGCGGTTCTTCGAGTAGGCGGACTCGTCAAACCCCACCACGGCGGGCTTTTCCTTGCCGAAGCTGACCGCTTCCATCTGTGCGTCACTCACACCCAGCAGAGCGAGCGAACGGCGAACCGCTTCGGCCCGACGCTGTCCCAGAGCCAGGTTGTATTCACGGCCACCGCGCTCATCGGTGTGTCCTTCCAAGGCGACGCGCCGAGTCCGGTTGGCGTTCAGGACACGGGCATGGGCTTCCAGCACGGCAGCGGCCTCCGGCCTCACCACGTAGCTGTCGAAGTCGAAATAGATGACGCGCTCAAGACCGGCAACGTCGGCAGGATTGGAGCTGCCAGGCAGATCGACGCCAGCCACGTTGCGCGAATCCACGCCGCTGCCCTGTCCGCCTGCGCCTGCGCCGCCGGCCTGGCTGCCGCGGTCCTCAACCTGCGCTTCATCCAGCTTGACCCCGGAACTGCAGGCACCCAGTGCCGCGACAATCAGGACAGACCCCAGGACCTTGGCCCAGCGGCCGAGCAGAGGGCGGCCCTCGGAGGTGGGAACAGGTTTGTGGGCAGAGCTCATGGGAATTGGCCTTTCAGACAGAAATGATTGAAACGAAGAGACAATAAACAATGGTTCAGCGCGCAAAGGGGCCCCAGTCGGGTTCCCGGATATCGCCAGAGGCGCCTGCCAGGCGCGTCTTGATCCGCCCGTCCACGGTGGAGGTCATGAGCGCTTCCTGCCCACCCTCCCGGGTGGCATAGATGATCAGTCGGCTGTTCGGCGCAAAACTCGGGCTTTCGTCCGCGGACCCTTCGGTCAGGGCTGTCACCTTGCCTGTCGCCAGCTCAAGGACATGCAAGCGGAACGATCCATTGACACGCGAAATGTAGGCAAGCCACCGGCCGTCCGGACTGGGACAGGGCGAGATATTGTAGTTGCCCGAGAAAGTGATCCGCTGCGCATCGCCGCCTTGCGCGGACATGCGATAGATCTGGGGTGACCCGCCACGGTCGCTGACAAAGTAGATCTGACGACCGTCGGGAGAGAGCGTCAGGGCCAGCGCAATCTGGCTGCCGTCGGGTGACCAGGTGGGTGCGCTGTTGGAACCGCGGAAGTTCGCCAGCAGGCGCCGCCGGCCAGAAGCGATTTCATGGGCATAGATGACCGGTTTGCGGGCCTCGAAGGAAACATAGGCCAGTTGCGCACCGTTGGGCGACCAACTTGGCGAAATGATCGGCTCCGGGCTGCTCAGGGCCGCTTTTGCACCCTGTCCATCGGCGTCGGCCACCCACAGGTTGTGCCTGGCGCCGACTTTGGTGACGTACGCGATCCGCGTGGAAAAGATACCCTTCTCCCCGGTCAGCTTTTCGTACACGTGGTCCGCGATGCGGTGGGCGGCCAGGCGAAGATCGCCCGAACCCACCGGGAAACTCAGTCCGCCCAGATCCTGTGCGCGCACCGTATCCCAGAGACGGAATCGCACATCGAAACGGCCGTCCGCAAGACGGGTGACGCTGCCCACCACCAGTGAGTCAGCCCCCTTCTCCCGCCAGGCAGCCGCGTCGGGGCGGGCATTCTCATCAAGGCCGGACGCGACCGGCTCGACGAACCGGAACTGACCACTGCGTTCCAGGTCAGCCCGGACAATGGCAGCCACGTCTTCGCTGGCCGCATCGTTGCCGCGAAACCTGACCGTCGAGAAAGGCAGACGGGTCACCCCCGCACCGGCCACTTCAACCCTGAACTGGGCCAGTGCCGACGGGGACAGGCCCGCCAGGAGGGGCCACGCAAGGGCGGTACCCAGCAGCTGCCTGCGCTGGCCGGAATGGCATGGGGCAAATGGCGTCAATTCCTGCATTTTGTTGTGTTCTGACATGACCCGCTCATCATCGCACAGGGGAGATGAACCTCTCGAAGGATAATACCGGAGCCTTGAAGGCACTCCGTGACAAGATGTGCGTGGCGATGCCGAAGCTCTTCCGCCTTTACGGCTCAAGTCCGCGAAGCAACATCCTGATCCTGATCGAGGCCAATGGTTCCGAAAACGGGACGTAGATTGCCCCTGTGGCGCACCTGAACTGACAACGTGTCCCGTCCAGCAGATCCCACCGATACCATCACGCAACGGCTGCGTCGGCTGTGGCCATTCTTCCGCTCGGCCAAGGCCGGTATGGTGCTGGCGGGTGTCGGAACGCTGGTGGGCGCCCTGACCGAGCCCTTGATCCCCGCCCTGCTCAAGACCTTGCTGGACCGCGGTTTCGGCGAGGGTCGTATTGCCCTGTGGATGGTACCGGCCGCCCTGCTGGGCCTGTTCGGTGTGCGGGGCCTGGCGGGTTTCGTGGCCCAGTACGCTCTGTCGTACACAGCCAGCATGGGCCTGCTCAACCTGAGGCGCGCCATGTATGCAAGGCTCAACGACGCCCAGATGACCTTGTTCGCGCGTCAGAGTGCCAGCAAGCTGTCCAACACCCTGGTTTACGAGGTGCAGACGGGGGCCACCATGCTGGTCAACGCCATGCTGACGCTCACCAAGGACAGCCTGACCCTGATGGCATTGCTCGGCTATCTCCTGTACCTGAACTGGAAGCTCACCCTGATCGTGCTGCTGCTCTTCCCCGGTCTGGTGTGGATCATGCGCACGCTTTCCCGCCGGCTCTACCGCCTGACCCGCTCGAGTCAGCAGGCCACTGATGAGTTGGCTTATGTGGTCGAGGAAAACGCCCTCGCCCACCGGATGGTCCGACTCCACGGGGCTCAGGCACGACAGGCCGAGCGCTTCGACAGGCTGAGTGTGACCTTGCGCCGCCTCGCGCTCAAGTCGACCATCGCTCAGGCCTCCATGACCCCGCTGACCCAGATGCTGGCCGCAGCAGCACTGTCGGCCGTGATTGCCGTGGCCCTGTGGCAAAGCCAGAGCAGCGGGGTCAGTGTGGGCAACTTCGTGGCCTTCGTCACAGCCATGCTGATGCTGGTCGCCCCGATTCGCCACCTGGCCGAAATCGCCGGCCCGATCACGCGGGGGCTGACGGCTCTGGAGCGCGGATTGGACCTGATCGAGAACACACCGGTCCAGACGGGAGGCCGACACAGCGCCAATCGCGTTTCCGGCGCGATCGAGTTCCAGCTCGTGTCGGTGCGTTACCCGAGGCATGAAGATCCGGACAACGGCGACGCCGAAGGTCGACTGGCGCTGAAGCAGGTGAGCCTCTCCATCCGGCCGGGTGAAGTGGTGGCCTTCGTGGGTCCTTCCGGCTCAGGCAAGACAACGCTGGTCAATCTGCTGCCCCGATTCGTCGAGCCCGAGAAGGGACAGATCCTGCTTGACGGGGTGCCGCTGCCCGACTGGGAGCTGGGCTGCCTGCGGCGCCAGTTTGCGATGGTGAGCCAGGATGTGGTGATGCTCAACGACACCCTGGCCGCCAATGTGGCGCTGGGCGACGAGGACGGCTCGATGGATGAAGCGCGTGTCCTGCATGCGCTGGTCTCGGCCAATCTCGGCGAACTGACGGACTCACTGCCGCGGGGCATCCATACGGCAGTGGGCCATAACGCCACGGAGCTGTCTGGCGGGCAAAGGCAACGCCTGGCCATTGCACGGGCGATCTACAAGGACGCCCCCGTGCTGATCCTGGACGAGGCCACTTCGGCGCTGGACAACGAATCGGAACGGCTGGTGCAGGAGGCCCTTGGACGCCTCATGCGCGGACGGACGACGCTCGTGATTGCCCATCGCCTGACCACCATCGAGCATGCCGACCGGGTGGTTGTGCTTGCCGATGGCGAGGTCCAGGAACAGGGCACACACCAGGCACTGCTGCAATCGGACGGGTTGTACGCCCGACTGCACACCCAAAGCTTGCGCAAACCACAGGAAGGCCAGGCAGGCTGAACAGGGCTGAGCCTTTGCAGCCAGCCCTTGTGCAGGCCATCGTGGCCAGTACCAGCCCTCCCGGCCGCGCCGTCAGAAGTTGTACTGCAGGCCCACGCCGATGTGATCGAAGTGCCCCCAGCGTGGGTTCTGGCCGTCGCGCAGACGGATGTGATCGAAATCGCCACGCAGCATCAGGTTATCTGTCAGCGCGTGGGTCAGACCAAAGCCCAGCGTCGGGCGTGTCTGTGTACTCGAGTACGGGATGCCGCTGCTCTGGGTCCAGTGCGTGCTCAGCCCGCTGCTGTTGCGGTGGGTGACCCGGGCCAGGCCGGCCTTGGCGAAGACGCGGGTCTTTTCGCCGATGCCGGTGCCCACCGTGGCGCGCAAGCCGTAGGCCCGCGTCACATATTCGTTGATGTAGCCATTGATGGCCTGGTACTGATGCCGTTTGCCCGAGGTGTAGAACACCTCTGC
>JALOSN010000121.1 GCA_025458415.1 Hydrogenophaga sp. | reverse complement strand
GTCGGCGGCGTTGTCCTGCACCTGCAGCCAGTTGCAGTGCTGGAAGTTGCTGTAGGGCACGAGCTCGTCGGTCTCGGCCACGGTGAAGTTGCCTTCCCATTCGGGGAAGGGCGGCTCCTGCTCCGGCGGGCCCATGTAGGCAAAGATCAGGCCGTTGCGCTCGAAGGCCTTGTACGCGCCCTGGCGGATGGAGCAGCGGTAGCGCTCGCCCTCTTCCTCTTCGCCCTCGGGGAAGGGTACGCGCAGGCAGGTGCCGTCCACATCGAACTGCATGCCGTGGTAGCAGCAGGAAATGCCCCGCTCCATGATCTTTCCGTACTCCAGCGAAGCACCGCGGTGCACGCAGTGCGCGTGCAGCAGGCCGATGCGGCCGCTGCCGTCGCGGAAGCACACCAGTTCTTCGCCCAGGATCTTCAGAAAGCGGGGCGTGTCGGTCAGTTCCATGGACATGCACACCGGGTGCCAGAAGCGACGCATGTACTCGCCCGTGGGCGTGCCCGGGCCCACCTCGGTCAGTTCGGGGTCGTGGCCCGGCACCTTGTTGGTGAAGTAGCCGCCGTAGGGAATGAGCTTTTTTTCGACCGGGGTTTCGGGAAGGCTGTGCTTGTCTCGGGTGTTCATGGGGCGGGTCCTGGAGGGTGGGTGAAGTGGCGTTCCGGGATGGCCCTTGTGAACACCGTACTCTGTATACAGTATTTAATGGTAGAGGGTCGTCACAACACAAACACCCGGGTAAACCCTAGAGTTCAACTCTTGGCGACGAATGGAGATGCATTGCCAATGCGCGCAGCCGCCTGGGTGCAGGAGGCGCGTTCTGCCGATGCCTGGAATCCGAATCTGCCGCACACGACTTGGGTGTTCTGCTTATCAGGGTTTCCCCTTGGATTATTTGCACCTCGCACCGAAGCACGGAAGATCTCGCCCATGTGACCAACCCTCCAACCGCCGTTCACCATGCCAAGAACCAAGAAAACCTGGACAGAGAAGATGCAAGCAAAGCCGCCGCACCATGTGGTCCTTGAAAAGGACTTTGCAGGGGTGAGGCGCGGCTCCAGGTTGCACATTTCCAGTCCACTGGCGATCGCAGCGGAATTGCGAAAGATCCCGCCCGGAGAGACCGTTTCGATCCAGCAATTCAGGAAGAACATTGCGCGCGGTCAGAACTGTGATGCGACTTGTCCTGTCTCCACCTCGCTGTTCCTGCGGATCGTGGCCGAGCACGCCTGGGAAGAGCACATGGCAGGCAACCAGGCCATTGAAAGCTTGCCCCCTTTCTGGCGGGTGATCGACCCAGGTTCACCTCTTTCGAGAAAGCTGAGTTTTGACCAGGCATGGATCACCCTTCAACGGGAGATCGAACGGCAAGCGGTGGAAGAACAGGGATGAAATCCGCGATGCCGTGGCTCTTTGGCTTCGCATCCGTTGCAGCGATTGCCGTGGTTGTGGTGATCGTGGGCTTCAATCTGGATCCGGTCCGATCGGGCACCTCCAGCAGAGAGTGCCGCGCGCCAGCCAAGGGATTGCTCGATACCCTGCTGGATGTGGAATCCCAACCCCGTTGGCGGAAATCCGTTGTCTCGGTACAGCGCGGCACCAACGCTTCAAGCTGGATCGAGACCACCGACCGTAACGAAAGCATCACCTTCACCCTTCAGGAGGCGAATGAACAAAGGGTCGCCCTTGCCTTTACCAGTACCAGGGGGTACGAAGGTCGCTGGCTGGGATCGCTGAAGGCAATGGATTCGGATCGGACTTTGGTGGTGGCAACCGAAGAGGTCACCATCCGAAATCCCATTGGCAGGATCTTGTCGCGCCTCTTTTTCAATCCGGAGCAGTTTGCGTCCGAATACCTGACCGCACTGTGCACCGAGGCCGAAAGCCGAGCCCGAAGCGATCACTGATCCGCACCGCGGGACTGTTCGCTGCTGTGCATTCGCCGCGCCTCGCGCCGCAGAAGGGTCCGGCTGGAACCATCGGCCGGCACCAGGTATTCGATGCGCAGCGAGCGCGCGCCCACCTGAGGCGGCCAGCCGAAGGTGACCAGCAGGCTGTACAAGGCCAGTTCACCGTGCGGTGTACGGAACCGGGAAAGCAGGGGGCGCTGCGAATCGATCCCGGCGGTCTTCATGCTGCGCCAGGGTTCGCCAAGGCCCGCCAGGACCTGGCGCAAGTCACCGTCTGACCGGGCCTCCGCCCGTGCGCGGGCGAGGATTTCGGGCAACACCTGCTCGGCATTCAACAGGTTCCGACCAAAGCCGTCGGGGCCTTGCAGCAGGTCGAGCAGATTGACAGGCTGACCGGCTTGAATCCCTATCGACCGAGGCGCAACCATCGACCCCAGCCAGGCGCCGCACGCATTGCTTGCGAGCACATTCCAACTGCCGTCCAGTACGAATGCAGGCGTGTCTTCCTGTTCGTGCAAGAGCATGCGCAGGGCACCGAGAGCGGCTTCGGTAGCGCCTGCGTCGGCCTTCCCCGCAGCCAGTGCTTCCAGCACCCCGGGAGGAAACCCGAATCCCGCCAGGTCGAGCAGTCCGGTGCGGTCGGCAGACGTCAACTGGCAGGTGTCGACCCAGGCCAGGAGGAGACGCACGCTGGGGCGCGCGCGGTCGCATTCCACATAGCTCACGTGCCGCTGGGAGACGCTCAGGCGCGATGCCAGCTCGAACTGGCTGCAACCCAGGTGCCGGCGCGCCCGGCGCAGTCGGTCCCCGAGCGTTGGGGGCTTCACTGCTTCGACAGAAGTCATTACCTGCAGGTCATTGCAAGCAGCGCCCACGGGGCGAACACTCGCGTCCATCTCATCCCGCCTCAAACCTTCAGCCTTCATGATCGACTTTCCTTCCATGTTCGCCGCATTGGGCGCCGCCATCACCATCGCGATGGGGCTGATGGGGCTCCTTGTCCCCAGCGCTGCGTCCCGCCTCACCGGACTCACCGCAGGGTCCAAAACCGCCTTTGCCGAGTTTCGGGGCACTTTCGGCGGCATGTTCATCGCTCTCGGCCTGGTTCCCCTGGTGACCGGCGACCCGGCAGCCTATGCCGTGGCGGCAGCCGCTTGGCTCGCTTCCGGTCTAGGTCGGTTCGCATCCATCGTATGGGATCGCGGTCACAAGGAGCCAAGGAATTTTGGCGCGGCCTTGCTGGAGCTTGTCATGGGTGGACTGTTGACCGCCGGCGCGTGACCCGGCTTCAGGCACCCGACACCCAGGCAAAGGCATTCGACTGGGCGCCCGCCCATTCCAAGACAAAGGCATCTGCATGACGTTTCGCAAACACCTCAACCTGCTGCTTCAGGCCATGGCGGTCTGGTTCGCCTTCTGGGTGGCCGGCCTGCCGTCCTACTACCAGCAGTACTCGACCGTCACCATGGGGGTCGCCGTGACCTTCCTGTCCGTTGCAACATCCACCGCCGCCCTGCTGGTGCTCCGCATGGGACGTCCGGCCACCCGCATGCGCCGGGCGTTCTGGCTGTCCGTTTACTACACCCTCCCCTTCGCTGTCCTGGATGCCATCTACTGTGGCTGGTACCTCGGCCATGGAGAAGGCTTTCTGGTGAAGTACTGGTACCTGTCGGTGTTCTACGTCACCCCGTGGTTCACCTTCATGCCCACAGCCGCCCTGCTGGGTAGGGGAAACGACCGTGACGACAGGACAACCGACGCTTTGCAGCGCAAACCAGCGTGAACGGGTTCGGGAGGTCTCCGTGAAAGCCATGCTCCTGGCCTGGGTGGTCAAGCTGTGGAACCTGTGGCCACCGTTCTTCGGGGCCGGCATCCGACTGCAGGTCGTGCGAAGTAACCTGCTGGGGCTTGAAGTGCGACTCAAGGGCCGACCCTGGACCAGGAATCCCATGGGAACCCAGTTTGGTGGTTCGATCTTTGCGATGACCGACCCGTTCTACGTCGGCATCTTCCGGCTCCACCTGCCCCGCGAGATCCAGATCTGGGACAAGGCCGCGACCATCCGTTTTCGACGGGCGTCCCGCGGTGAGCTGCGCGCGGTGTTTCGCGTGACACCGGAACAACTGGAGGAGATCCAGGCTCGACTCGCCTTGGAAAACACGGTGGACTGGACGGCAACAGTGAATGTGCTGGACCTGAACGGTCAACTGGTGGCGGAGGTTGAAAAAACCCTCGCCTTCCGTCGCAGGCCGTATTGAGCACCCCGTATTCACACGGCGGTCCAGGCACCCTGCGATCAAAAGGGATGGCGCGGAGGTCGTCGCGCAACGATGCCCCTACTGCGGCCGCCGCCCCTCAAAAGCGTCCTGCAGCAACTGCCGGATGGCACCGGCCTCCAGCGGCCTCGGGTTCGGGTACTGGTTCTGCAGCGCGATCTCGCAGGCACGGTCCAGGTCTTCGGCCTTCATGCCGATGTCGCGCAGCGCAACCGGCGCGCCGTTGGCCTGGGCCAGGTCGAACACGGCCTGGGCGGCGTTGCCGTCTTCGCGTCCCAGCGCTCGGGCGATGCGCTGCATGGCCTGGGGCGTGGCGGCGGCGTTGTAGGCCAGCGCGTGCGGAAGCACAACGGTGTGGGTTTCGGCGTGCGGCAGGTTGAAGCTGCCGCCCAGGGTGTGGCAGAGCTTGTGGTGCAGCGCCATGCCCACGCTGCCCAGCACGATGCCGCAGAGCCAGGCGCCATAAAGCGCGTCGCTGCGGGCGTCCACGTCCTGTGGGTTGGCCACGATGTTGGGCAGCGCGCGGCCGATGGCGGCGATGCCTTCTTCGGCCATGAGGTCAATCACCGGATTGCCTTCCACCGAGTACAGGCCCTCGGCCGCGTGGGCAATGGCGTTGATGCCACTGGTGACGCTCAAGCCCACGGGAAGGCTGAGGGTGAGCAGCGGGTCGTACAGCACGCTCCTGGGCAGCACCCGCATGTCCTTGCCAGTCTTCTTCAGGCCGGCTTCGGTGATGCCGTAGATCGGCGTCATTTCCGAGCCGGCGTAGGTGGTGGGAATGGCCAGGATGGGCAGCCCGGAGTCGAGCGCGATGGCCTTGCCCAGGCCGGTGGTGGAGCCACCG
>JALOSN010000120.1 GCA_025458415.1 Hydrogenophaga sp. | reverse complement strand
CGCCATGCGCAGCAGTTCGCGGGTGACCCGAAGGGCGACGAGAAGGCACAGCAGACCTACGACACCTCACGCTGGAACTTCCTGGCGCTGGTGTTCTGCCTGATGGTCGGCACGGCTGCGCTGCCGCACATCCTGATGCGCTACTACACCACACCCTCGGTCAAGGAGGCGAGGCAGTCGGTCACCTGGTCGCTGTTCTTCATCTTCCTGCTCTACTTCACCGCCCCTGCCCTGGCGGTGCTGGTGAAGTACGAGGTGTTCAACGTGCTGGTGGGGACACCGTTCAACCAGTTGCCCGACTGGGTGCAGAACTGGAGCCGCGTCGATCCGGCGCTGCTGTCGGTGGCCGATGCCAACAAGGACGGCATCTTCCAGCTCGGCGAGATGCGCATCGGAGGCGACATCATCGTGCTGGCCACGCCGGAGATCGCAGGCCTGCCCTACGTGATTTCGGGCATGGTGGCCGCTGGTGGTCTGGCGGCGGCGCTGTCGACCGCCGACGGCCTGCTGCTGACGATCGCCAACGCGCTGTCGCACGACCTGTACTACAAGATGATGGACCCGAACGCACCCACGTCGCGCCGCGTGATGATCTCCAAGATCCTGCTGCTGATCGTGGCCTTGCTGGCCGCCTATGTGGCGGCGCAGAAACCGGCGGACATCCTGTTCCTGGTGTCGGCGGCGTTCTCGCTGGCGGCGGCCGGTTTCTTCCCGGCGCTCACGCTGGGCATCTTCTGGAAGCGGGCCACCAAGTGGGGCGCGGTGCTGGGCATGATCGCCGGTTTCAGCATCACCTTCTACTACATGGCCACGACCCAGGTGTGGCTGCGCGGCGTGTTCGGTGTCACGTCGCCGATCGAGCTCTGGGGTGGCATCCAGCCCATCTCCGCAGGCATCTTCGGCGTGCCGGTGGGCTTTGCGGTGATCATCATCGTCAGCCTGCTGACCCCCGCGCCCAAGCGCGAGATCCAGGAGCTGGTCGAGCACGTGCGCTACCCGAACCTGGCCAAGGCCTGAGCGGCGTCTGCCTGACCCAAAAGCCCACCGGTGCGCCGGTGGGCTTTTTTTCTGGGGCCTGACCGAATGAATGACCTGCGGGGCGGGTGATGTTCAGTCGCCCAGGCGCTCGCAGGCCTGGCCGTCCCGCGTGCATTGGCCCTGGTCGTCGAGCCAGGCGTGTGCATGCCCGATGCAGGCCACCTGGCAGAGCACCGGTCGGCTCTGAGGCAGCGTGGGCGTGCGTTCGCGTGTGGTCCGCTCGCCGGTCCCGGCGGGCCGGGCCAGCACCGCGGCGCCCGGCAGTCCCCACAGCAGCGCGGTACGGGTCACCAGCAATTGTCCCCGCAGTCGGACGGCCTCCTGGTCGAGCCGACCGATTTCGGTCCGCTGCTGGGCCAGCAGTGTGGATACCCGCAACTGGAGTCCCCCGAGCTGGCGGCTGAGCACGGCGTGCTCCTGGACCAGGGCGCTGACGGGCCGTGACAGGGTTCGGGGTGGTCTCATTGCAGGTGCTCCGCCGGTGGGTGCCACAACCGGGTTTCGGGCAGCAGCTCGGGGGTGTGGGCACGCGAAGCCGGCGGTTCGGCCGGATGGGCCTGCACCAGCTGGTCCCAGTGTTCGTGCATGCGCTGCAGCACCGTGCGGAACGGGCCGTTGACGCCCGGGTGCTGGGCGAGGAAGAACAGGTTGGAGCGGATCTTGCGCGCCATCAGGTGGCGTTGGCGTGCGCAGTCGCTCTGGGCGTGGCCGGTCATGAGCGCCAGGCTGCCGGCCAGCAGCGCCTCGGCACAGGGCAGATCGTAGGATTCGTCGGCGGACGGCGGGGCGGCGGAATGCATGGCAGGCTCCTGGAGGGCGGGTGTGTGAGTTCGGGGTGTCGCATTCCCATATTAAATGAGAATCACTCTCAATACAAGTGGACCTCAGGTGGATTCGGCGCCAGGCACGTGGAGCCCGGGATACAGCCACAAACAAAAACCGGCCCCGAAGGGCCGGTTGGCATCACACCGGTCGCCCGGTGGGGGCTTCAGTTGAAAGGCCGCGGCGGCGGGGTCTTGTCGCTGGACGGCGGCAGAATGGGCAGCGCAAACTGGGGCTGCTGGCCGGTCAGGGTCTTGAGGAAGGCCACGATCTTGGCGTTCTCGTCCTTGGTGAACTCGCGGCCCAGTTGCAGCCGACCCATCAGGTCGACGGCCACGGTGAGGGTCTGGGCCTGCCCGTCGTGGAAGTAGGGGTAGGTCAGTTCGACGTTGCGCAGGGTCGGCACCTTGAAGTTCAGGCGGTCGGCGTCCTTGCCGGTGACCTCGACACGGCCCTGGGCGGTGCTGGCGGTCTTGTAGGCGGTGACCACACCCATCTTCTGGAAGGAATTGCCACCCAGGTTGGGGCCGTTGTGGCAGGCCACGCAGCCACTGTCCTTGAACAGCTTGTAGCCTTCAAGCTCGTTCTTGCTCAGGGCGGCGTTGTCGCCATCGAGCCAGCGGTCAAAGCGCGAGTTGGGTGTCACCAGGGTTTCTTCAAATGCGGCAATGGCACTGGTCACTTCGTCGATGGTCAGCTTGTCGTGCTTGAACACCTGCCTGAATTCGGCGACATAGCCTGGAATGGACTTGAGGGTATCGATGGCCAGTTCGTGGGTGAAGGCCATCTCGCCGGGGTTGGCGATCGGACCGCCGGCCTGTTCTTTCAGGTCCTTGGCGCGGCCGTCCCAGAACTGCGCCAGGTTCAGGCTGGAGTTGAGGACGGTGGGCGAGTTGATCGGGCCCTGCTGCCAGTTGTGGCCGATGGAGGTCTTCAGGTTGTCCGAGCCACCCATGCTCAGGTTGTGGCAGCTGTTGCAGGAGATGAAGCCCGACTTGGACAGTCGCGGGTCGAAGAACAGCTTTTTGCCGAGCTCGACCTTGGCCGGGTCGATGTTGCGCACCGCCGGGATGGTGGAGACGGGCTCGTCCGTGCGTTTCTGCGCCAGCGCCGGTGTGGACGCCCACATCGCGGCTGCCGCCACGGCACACAGGGCCCGGGAGAGGTTTCGATTCGTGGTTTTCATGAGGTACTCGCTTTCGTTGAATGACGCGTCACGGCCTGGTGGCGGGGTGTGCTTCCGCAGACGGTGGCGGGTGACGGGTTCACTCTATGCGGGTAAACCCGAACCACTTTTGACCTGCAGCAAAACGGCGACCGATCTGGATAGCCTGTGGCTATCGCCGTCATAGCCAAAAAACTATGATGCAAGCAGGGAGATGGGTCGACGCTGCGCCGGACGCGGACGTCCAGGCGGAGCCGGCCACGGGCCTGGTCAGCGCCAGCCCGGGGTCTTGCTCAGGCGGAACCGGAGCAGGGGCTCGTCGGCCGAGCGGTGGTCGGCGGGGCGGCGGGTGCCTTCGAACCGCCGGGCGCAGTCCTGGGGCACACCCACCCAGACCGCGTCGATGCGCTGACCATCGGCCGATTCGTCCAGCACCAGTTCGCCATCGGTGACATCCCCGGCCAGCTGGTGCGGGGCGACGCCTTCGCGCAACCACACCTGCCCGCGCACATTGCCCTCGAATTCCGGATGCCGTTCAAAGCGCACGCGGCCCCGCCAGGCGGGTTCGCCGGACATGGACGGACCGTTGACCGGGGTTCCGTCTTTCCACAGCTCCAGCGACCATTCACCGTACAGGTGCACCGGTTGCACCGCGTCGGCCGCGGGGCAGGCTGCCGGGGTCTGGGCCTGGACCTGGGTCGACAGCAGCAGGGCCAGGGCGGCCAGCTGCCTTGTCCAGCGGACCAGCCACGTCGGCTCAGCCACCGGAGGTCTCCGAGGCCGCGGCCAGGCGGGCCCGCTCGGCAAACTCGGCGCGCAAGGCGCGCAGCTTTTCGCGCGGATCTTCCTTCACCGTTGCCTTGTCCAGACCCATTTCTTCGATGAAGCGGCTCTTCTGGCCGGGCACACTCTCGCGACCCTTCTTGCGGCGCTTGAGCCAGCTCACCGCCAGCGTGCGCTGGGCCCGCGTGATGCCCACGTACATCAGGCGTCGCTCTTCCTGCAGGCGATCGGCCAGCGCCGAGGCAGGCAGATCGCTGTCGGCTTCGTCGATCTTGAAGGGCAGCAGGCCTTCGTTGACGCCGACCAGCACCACATGCGGCCACTCCAGGCCCTTGGAGGCGTGCAGGGTGGACAGGGTGACCACGTTCTGGTCCTGCTCGCGCTCGCCCAAGGTGGAAATGAGGGCAATGGTCTGCACCACTTCCAGCAGCGACTTGCGCTCCGACTCGATCTGCAGGCCGGCCTCCTGCTCGATCCGTCCACCACAACGACCGGCCACCCAGTCGACAAAGTCAATGACGTTGGCCCAGCGCGCGGCAGCGATCTTCTCGTTGTCTTCGCTGTCGTACAGGTGCTGTTCGTAGCCGATGTCCTTGAGCCAGCCGTCCAGGAAGGTGCGGGCCGCTTCGTGACCCACGGTGTGGCGGGCGCGGTACTCCAGGTCGTTGACCTGGCGGCCGAACTCGTGCAAAGCGGCGATGGCGCGGCCGTTGACCGCGCTGGGCAGCGAGTGCGAAAACAGGGCCTCGAACAGGCTGAGCTTGTACCGCGTGGCAAAGGCCCCCAGCTGGCCCAGCGTGGTGTGGCCGATGCCGCGCTTGGGCGTGGTGGCGGCGCGCAGGAAGGCCGGATCGTCGTTGTTGTTGGTGATCAGGCGCAGCCAGGCGCACAGGTCCCGGATTTCGGCCTTGTCGAAGAAACTCTGACCACCCGAGACCTTGTAGGGGATGTTGGCGCGGCGCAGCGCCTGCTCGAACGAGCGCGCCATGTGATTGGCGCGGTACAGGATGGCGAAGTCGCGCCATTCCTTGTGCGGGCTGTTGGCGCGCAGGCTCTGGATGCGTGCCACCGCGCGCTCGGCCTCGTGGTCCTCGTTGTCGGCGTCCACCACGCGCACCGGCTCGCCTTCGCCCAGGTCGCTCCACAGCGTCTTGGGAAACAGCTTGGGGTTGGGGCCGATCACGTTGTTGGCCGCGCGCAGGATGGCGCCGGTCGAGCGGTAGTTC
>JALOSN010000119.1 GCA_025458415.1 Hydrogenophaga sp. | reverse complement strand
CTGCCAGCCGCACCACGCAAAGAGCGCGCCACAGACCAGTTCCACCATCGGGTAACGGGGGCTGATGGGTGCGGCGCATTGTGAACAGCGGCCGCGCAGGGCCAGGTAGCTGAGCACCGGGACATTCTCGTACCAGCGGATCTGGTGCCCGCAATGGGGGCAGCGCGAGCGCGGCACCATCAGGTTGAAGGCGGGTGTGTCGGCTTCACCCGGTCCGTCATCGGCCATGGGATCGGCCTTGCCCCGCTGCAGTTCAGCGCACTCGGCCGCCCATCGCATCTCCATCATGCGCGGCAGCCGGTGGATCACCACATTGAGAAAGCTGCCAACCAGCAGGCCCAACAGGCCCATGAGGGCGGCATCAAGCCACGGCATCGGGTTCAAACCACCTGGCCGAGCTTGAAGATGGGCAGGTACATGGAGACCACAATGCCACCAATGATGGTACCCAGGATCACGATGATGATGGGCTCCATCAGGCTGGACAGTCCGGCCACCATGTCATCGACTTCGGCTTCGTAGAAGTCGGCTGCCTTGCCCAGCATGTGATCGATGGAACCCGATTCTTCGCCAATGGCGCACATCTGCAGCACCATCGAGGGAAACAGGTTGGCATTGGTCATCGCGTTGGTCAGACTCGTGCCGGTGGAGACTTCCTGCTGGATCTTTTCCGTTGCTTTGGCATACAGCGAGTTGCCAGAGGCGCCTCCCACCGAATCCAGCGCCTCGACCAGCGGCACGCCGGCTGCAAACATGGTCGAAAGCGTGCGTGTCCAGCGGGCCACCACCGACTTCTCCACCAGGGGACCGAAAACCGGCATGCGCAGCATCATCCGGTCCATGAAGGCCTGCACGCGTTCGCTGCGTTTCCATGCCTGCAGCAAGAAATAGATGCCGCCCCCGAGGCCGCCGAAAATCAGCCACCAGTACTCGACGAACACCTCGCTCAAGCCGATCACAAACAGGGTTGGCCCTGGCAGGTCGGCACCGAACGATGTGAACACCTCTTTGAAAGACGGAATCACGAAGATCATGATGATCGCGACCACCACGAAGGCCACGATGATCACCGAGACGGGGTACATCAGGGCCGACTTGATCTTGGACTTGATCGCCTCCGTCTTTTCCATGTAGGTGGCCAACCGGTCCAGCAGCTCTTCCAGGATACCGGCCGCCTCACCGGCTTCCACCAGGTTGCAGTACAGGCTGTCAAAGTACAGCGGGTGCTTGCGGAAGGCCGAGCTGAGCGATGTGCCTGTTTCGACATCCGCACGGATGTCGTTCAGCAGTTTGGTGACACTGGGGTTGGGGTTGCCGCGACCCACGATGTCGAAGGCCTGCAGCAGCGGGACACCGGCTTTCATCATGGTGGCCAGCTGGCGGGTGAAGATGGCAATGTCCTTGGGCTTGATCCGTTTGCCCGAGCTCATGCGCCGCTTCTTGACCTTGCTCGGCACGATGCCCTGGCGCCGCAGCGCAGCCAGCACCTGGTTTTCGCCGCCGGCACGGGTCTCCCCGCGCACCGTCTTGCCGTTGCGGTCCTTGCCTTCCCACTCGAACACAAAATCCTTGATGCTCTTCGATGCTGCGGTTGCCATGGGTTCCTCGGATAGCTGGTCGTCGCCCGGGTCACTCGTTGGTGACGCTGAGCACTTCTTCGAGTGAGGTCATTCCCTGCCTGACCTTGAGCAGGCCCGACTCGCGCAGTGTGCGCACGCCTTCCTTGCTCGCCTGCTGGGCGATGTCGAGGGCACTGCCGCCGCGCAGAATGATGCGCTGGATCTCCTCGGTTATCGGCATGACCTGGTAGATACCGACGCGCCCCTTGTAGCCGTTGTTGCATGCAGAACAGCCCACCGGCTTGTACGGCGTCCAGGTACCGTCCAGTTCCTCGGCCTTGAAGCCTGCTTCCAGCAAGGCCTTGCGCGGTGCGTCCAGTGGTGCCTTGCAGGTCGGACACAGGCGCCGCGCCAGGCGCTGCGCCGTGATCAGGATGACGCTGGATGCGATGTTGAACGTGGGAATGCCCATGTTCATCATGCGTGTCAGCGTTGTCGGCGCATCGTTGGTGTGCAGGGTCGACAGCACCATGTGGCCGGTCTGTGCCGCCTTGATCGAGATGTCGGCGGTTTCGAGGTCGCGGATCTCGCCGACCATGATCACGTCGGGATCCTGGCGCAGGAAAGCCTTGAGGGCCACCGCAAAAGTCAGGCCGGCCTTTTCGTTCACGTTGACCTGGTTGACACCAGGCAGGTTGATCTCCGACGGGTCTTCCGCCGTCGATATGTTCACGCCCGGCTTGTTCAGCAGGTTCAGGCAGGTGTAGAGCGAGACCGTCTTGCCGGAGCCGGTCGGTCCGGTCACCAGGACCATGCCATAGGGCCGCGAAATGGCGTTGAGCAGGCGCGCCTTCTCTTCGGGTTCGTAACCCAGGGCCTCGATGCCCAGTTTGGCACTGCTCGGGTCCAGGATACGGATCACGATCTTCTCGCCGAACAGGGTGGGCAACGTACTGACGCGAAAATCGATCACCCGCTCCGGACCGATCTTGAGCTTCATGCGCCCGTCCTGCGGCACCCGCTTCTCCGAGATGTCCATGCGGGAGATCACCTTGATGCGCGAGGCGAGCTTGTCCTTGATGGCAATCGGCGGTGAAGCGATCTCTCGCAGCTCGCCGTCGATGCGGAAGCGCACCCGGTAATGGTGTTCGTAGGGCTCGAAGTGCAGGTCGGACGCGCGCATGTTGAACGCATCGATCAGCATCTTGTGCAGGAACTTGACGACCGGCGCGTCTTCGACTTCCGAGGTCTTGTCGTTGGTTTCGACGGTGGTGGGCTCGATGGCCGCTTCGTCGAACTCGAAGTCGCCACCACCGACGATGTTGTCGATGGCCTCGGCTGCGCTGGTGGTCAGTGCCTCCACCAGCTTGTTGAGCTTGTCGTACTCGGCGATCACCCAGTCGACGCCCATCTGGGTGGCGAACTTGATCTTTTCGGCAGCGCCCAGGTCGGCCGGGTCGGCGGTGGCGACCATCAGGCGGTTGTTGCGCTTGCTCAGCACAACGATGCGGTAATCGGCGCAGATCTTGGGATCGAGAAGGCCTTTGGGCAGACGCTCGGCGTCGATGGCGTCAAGGTCCAGCAGGGGCGCTGCGAACGCCGAAGACATGGTGTGTGCCATGTCGGAAGCGGAAACCGAGCCGGAACTGGTGACCTCGGCGATGAAGCTGGTCCGGCTGCTCTGGGCCTTCTTGTACAGATCCTCTGCGGCGCGCTGCCCGAGCTTGCCCGCGGCCACGAGTGCCCTGGCCAGGCCGGGCAGGGCCATGGTCGAGCTTTCCTGGGTCGGGGTGTCAATGGACGCCATAACCCCGTAATCTAACGTAAATCAACGACTTGCGAACCGCATTTGACGCAACTTGTGCCGAATTTGCCGCTTCCTGTCGTTTTGAGGTTGCGCGTTGGGCTGGATCTGGCGACGGGCGGTTCGTATGGTGCGCCATGCGGTTGGCGCCGCGGAAAACCAGGAATCTGGTCGGGGTGAGAGGATTCGAACCTCCGGCCTCTACGTCCCGAACGTAGCGCTCTACCAGGCTAAGCTACACCCCGCAAGACCCGCAAAAGGGTCAGGATCGATGGCGCCACAGCCAAGTGCCGTGCATCGATCTGCCGAACTGCCGAATACTGCGCTCAGGAACGCCTCTCCAACAGCCCAACTGTCAATTGTAGCAAAGCCGCGCGGTACTCGTTGGCCGGCAGCTGGCGAGCAGCATCGGCGGCACGCTCCGCCTCTGCCATGGCGCTACGGCGGGCGGCTTCCAGGGCACCGGTGCGGGTCACGATCGCCAGGATCTCACTCAGGTGGGTCAGGTCACCGTCCTCGATGGCCCGCCGAATCAGGGTCGCCTGGTGGGTGTCGGCCGTGCGCAGGGCGCAGATGATCGGCAGTGTGACCTTGCCTTCGCGCAGATCGTCTCCGAGGTTCTTGCCCAGTTCGTCGGCTTGCCCTTCGTAATCGAGTACATCGTCGATGACCTGGAAGGCCGTCCCCAGTGCCTGGCCATAGGCGGCGCACGCCGACTCGGTCTGCTGGTCGGCTCCGACCAGAATGGCGCCCAGGCGGGCGCTGGCTTCGAACAGTTTGGCCGTCTTGGACCGGATGACGCGCAGGTAGGCTGCCTCGTCCAGCGACGCATCATGCATGTTCATCAACTGCATCACCTCGCCTTCGGCGATCACGTTGGTGGCTTCGGACAACACCTGCATCACGCGCATGTTGTCAACGTCCACCATCATCTGGAATGCGCGCGAATACAGGAAATCGCCCACCAGAACACTGGCAGCGTTGCCAAAGCGCTCGTTGGCGGTTTTGCGACCGCGGCGCAGTGTGGACTCGTCCACAACGTCGTCGTGCAGCAGGGTGGCGGTGTGGATGAACTCGACCACGGCTGCCAGCGCATGGCGCTGCGGGTGGCGGCTGCCCAACGCGCCGCTGATCAGCAGCAGCAGGGCAGGACGCAGGCGTTTGCCGCCCGCCGAAATGATGTACTGTGCCACTTCGCGCACCAGGGGGACGTCGGAGGTCAGTCGGTCGGCAATGACCTGATCGACCTGTTTCATGTCGTCCTGCAACAGGTCCAGGGCGGCGGCGGCGGGGGAGTTGGAAGTCAAAGCGGGCAGTGCAGATAGGAAGGCCGTGTCCGGCCGGCATGGAAATTATAGGAAGCCACCCGACGTGCCTGGATGGTGGGGTGCCATGCGGCGGGTGGGCCATCCGTTCATGGCAGGCAACCTTGCCTGGACAGCGTTTCCGTGGTAGACTGTAGGGCTTGGTAGAAATCCGTCTGCCAGGTTTTCGATGTGTTTCTTGGCCGCCTCGGCGAAGAAACCACCTGAGAGGTTCATATGTACGCGGTCATAAAAACCGGTGGCAAGCAGTATCGCGTTGCCGCTGGCGAAAAAATCAAAGTAGAACAGATTGCTGCGGATGTGGGCCAGGGGCGAAAAAATCAAAGTAGAACAGATTGCTGCGGATGTGGGCCAGGAGATCGTCATCGACCAGGTTCTGGCTGTCGGCAACGGCGCTGAACTGAAGGTGGGTACGCCCCTGGTGTCCGGCGCAACAGTCAAGGCCACCGTGGTGGCACACGGTCGTGGCGAAAAGGTTCGCATCTTCAAGATGCGCCGTCGCAAGCACTACCAGAAGCGCCAGGGTCACCGTCAGAATTTCACCGAACTGCAGATCGCTGCGATCTCTGCCTGAGGAGTGAATTGAAATGGCACAGAAAAAAGGCGGCGGCTCTACGCGAAACGGGCGCGATTCCAAGCCCAAGATGCTCGGTGTGAAGGCCTTCGGTGGTGAACTGGTCAGCGCCGGTTCGATCATCGTTCGCCAGCGCGGCACCAAGTTCCACCCCGGCACCAACGTCGGCGTGGGCAAGGACCACACGCTGTTTGCGACGGTCGACGGCCACGTGACGTTCGCCGTCAAGGGTGCGCTCAACCGCCAGGTGGTGAGCATCACCCCCGTCTGACGTCCGCACAGCCCTGCGGGCTCGACGCTCGTCGGGCGTTGCCAGCGGGCGGGTGGACGGCATGTCAACTGAAGGCCCGCTGACGCGGGCCTTTTGTGTTTTTCCTGCAGGAGCGCACCATGAAGTTTGTGGACGAAGCCACGATCGACGTCGCCGCGGGCGATGGCGGCAATGGCTGCGCCTCGTTCCGGCACGAAAAGTACAAGGAATTCGGTGGTCCGGATGGCGGCGACGGAGGACGTGGCGGACATGTGATCGCCGTGGCCGACAGCAGCCTCAACACCCTGGTGGACTTTCGCTTCACGCGTCGATTCGAAGCGAAGCGTGGCGAGCACGGCAAAGGCTCCGACATGTTTGGTGTCAAGGGTGATGACATCGTACTTCGCATGCCGGTGGGCACCATCGTTTCCGACGCCGAAACAGGTGAGGTCCTGTTCGAGTTGCTCCAGCAAGGCGAGCAGGTGACGCTGGCCAAGGGTGGCGATGGCGGATTCGGCAACATGCACTACAAGAGCTCGACCAACCGGGCTCCCAGGCAGAAGACGCCGGGCTGGCCGGGCGAGCGGCGTACGCTCAAGCTGGAGCTCAAGGTGCTGGCGGACGTCGGCCTTCTGGGCATGCCCAACGCGGGTAAGTCGACCCTGATTGCCGCGATCTCCAATGCCCGCCCTAAGATCGCCGACTATCCGTTCACCACGCTGTACCCCAATCTGGGGGTGGTGCGGGTGGGTCCCGAGAAGAGCTTCGTGGTCGCCGACGTGCCTGGGCTGATCGAGGGTGCCTCCGAAGGCGCGGGGCTGGGCCACCAGTTCCTTCGACATCTGCAACGCACCCGCCTGTTGCTGCATCTGGTGGATGTGGCTCCGTTTGACGATGCCGTCGATCCGGTTCAGCAGGCGCGGGCCATCGTGGCCGAGCTCAAGAAGTACGATCCCGGTCTGCATGCCAAGCCCCGCTGGCTGGTGCTCAACAAGCTGGACATGGTGCCAGCCCAGGAGCGCGAAAGCCGGGTCAAGGACATCGTGCGCCGGCTCCGTTACAAGGGGCCGGTGTTCGAGATTTCGGCGCTCACCCGCGAAGGCTGCGAATTGCTGGTCCAGAAAGTCTACGAACACATCGCCCGCGTTCACGAGGAGCAGCAGGGTTCAATCGATGTGGATCCCCGCTTTCATGGAGCCACAGGACAGACCTGACCAGGCCATTCCTCCCATCCACTGTTTTGTCCCCGTCGGTTCGCACCATGGAAGCAGACATCCCTGCAATTGATGAGTCTCCGTCTGAGCTGCTGAAGGCGGCCCGTCGCATCGTGGTCAAGGTCGGCTCCAGTCTTGTCACCAACGAAGGGCGCGGGCTGGATGAGCAGGCGATCGGCCAGTGGAGCGAGCAGCTGGCGGCTCTCGTCCAACAGGGGCGGGAAATGGTGATGGTCAGCAGCGGGGCCGTGGCCGAAGGCATGAAGCGGCTGGGCTGGGCAACCCGCCCGAAGGAAATCCATGAGCTCCAGGCCGCGGCTGCGGTGGGCCAGATGGGTCTGGTCCAGATGTATGAGACCAAGCTGCGTGCCTGCGGGGTCGGCAGTGCGCAGGTGTTGCTCACCCACGCGGAC
>JALOSN010000118.1 GCA_025458415.1 Hydrogenophaga sp. | reverse complement strand
GGCGCCATGTCGTGGGCGACAAACAGGAACAGGGCATCGTTGACGTACTTCTCGTGGGCCTTCTGGATCAGCGCGAGCTGGGCTGCTGGGTCGAACTCGGTTCGTATGCCGTCAAAGAGCGCGTCCATTTCCTTGTCGCTGTAGTAGCCCCAGTTGGTGCCTTTGGGCGGCACCAGACCACTGTCCAGATGGCGGATCAGTGCGGTGAAGGGATCCTGGCTGAAGTACGAGCTGTTGGTGGCCGTGGCACCCTTGGTGGTCGGATCCTTGGCGCCGGCACGCCAGTTGGACAGCAGCGCGTTCCAGTCACGCACGTCAAATTCCACCTGGATGCCGATTTCGGCCAGGTTCTGCTGGATCAGCTCGTTCATGGTCTGCGGCTGCATCTGACCCGATCCGGCAAACGAGATGATGGTGCGCACCTTCAGCGGTTTGTCCTTGCTGTAGCCAGCCTGGGCCATGAGGGCCTTCGCGGCAGCCACATCGGTCTTGACCTCGAAGCCTGGTTTGCCAAACCACGGGCTGTTGGGAGGCACCATGCCCCTGGCAGGCACCATCATGCCGCCCAGAAGCGCTTTCATGCCCTCGCGGTCAATGGCCAGGTTGGCGGCCTTGCGGATGCGGATGTCGTTCCATGGCGATCCGTCCAGGCGGGAGAAATGCCAGGGCCAGACGTGGGGATAGACGTTGCTGACCAGCGCAAAGCCGGCCCCTTTCAGACTGCCGATGGCATCCGGTGGCGGCGCCTCGATCCAGTCCACCTGCCCTGCCCGCAAAGCAGCCACTCGCGCCTGCGGGTCCGGCATCGGCACCAGCACCATCTTGTCCAGTTGCGGAACGCGGGCCTTGTTCCAGTAGGCCGGGTTGCGCGCCAATACCGCCCGCTCACGCGGCGCATACGACTCCAGCCTGAACGGTCCCGTGCCCGAGGGCGCACGCAGGAAGGCATCCCAGCTCTTGCCCACAGCCTGCCATTGGGCCGGACTGGACATGACGATCCACGCCATCTGGTAGGGCAACAGGGCATTGACCTCGCTGGTGACGATCTCCACGGTCAGGCTGTCCAGCGCCTTGTAGCTGGCCACCGTGGGAATGCGGCTCTTGCCCTGGGAGGACTGCCGGGGATCAAACTGTTCGGCCTTGGTGTCCAGTATCTTGTCCAGATTCCACACCACCGACTGCGCATCGAACGCCGATCCGTCGTGGAACTTCACCCCTGGGCGCAGCTTGAACACCCAGCGCAGCTTGTTGGCCGGATCCACCTTCCATTCGGTGGCCAGCGCCGGGATCAAGGCGGCGTGCCTGTCGGCGGATGACAGGTCGTAGCCGATCAGCGCCTCGAACACCGTGTAGCCCATGAAGCGCATACCTTCGGCACCCTGGTCGGTCTGGCCGTTGGGCAGCGGGATGTCGGACGAGGTCATGGCCACGCGCAGCGTACCGCCCGCCTGCGCCAGCCCCATGCCGGTCAGCAGCGTGGCTGCAGCGACCAACGCGCGTGCGTGGCGCCAGATGAATCCATTGAAAACCGATCGGTGTGCCATGAGGACTCCTTGTTCAAGAAGACGGTGATCACCCACCCCTGTGGATGACCTGTCTGTGACAATCAATTTTCATGCCATGAATTCTATGAAAATTTGTTTTCTTTTGGTGCATGTCTGGTCCGGCCTGGTGCCGATGATCCGGCCTGCGCACCAGATCCACCCATTCCAGCCACCGCACACACCAGGTTGCATGTCTCGGGCAAAATCATTCCTTTCGCCGCCTGCCGGGCGTGCAGCCCCATGGTCAGGACGTCAACGTGCCCGCCTCCCCTTCACCCGATTCCCCTTCCCCTGAACCCTTGCAGCTGCAGCAGTTGCCCTTGTTCCCGCTGCAGACGGTTCTTTTTCCGGGTGGCTGGCTGCCCCTGCGCATCTTCGAGGTGCGTTACCTGGACATGATCAAGCGCTGCCATCAGGCGGGCGCCCCCTTCGGTGTGGTCTGCCTGAGCGAGGGCACCGAGGTCCGGCGGGTCAATCCCGACGCTCCCCCCGGCAGCGACGGCTTCGCGCGTGAGGTGTTCCACCCGGTTGGCACACTGGCACGTATCGACAGCCTGGACCGGCCCCAGCCCGGCCTGATGCTGGTGCGCTGCGAGGGACTGCAGCGCTTCGAGGTGACCGCCCGTCGCCAACTGCCGCATGGCCTGTGGGTGGGCGATGTGCGCCTGCTGGCCTCTGAGCCTGTTGTGCCGGTGATCGAACCCCTGCTGCCGGTTCGACAGGCCCTGCAACGCCTGCTTGAAAGCCTGCAGGAGCGTGACCCGGATTCGCTGACCAATCTGCCATTGCAACCGCCCTACCGATGGGATGACAGCGGCTGGGTGGCCAACCGGTGGCTGGAGCTGCTGCCGGTGGCCAACGACATGAAACTCCGGCTGATGGCTCTGGACAACCCCCTGGTCCGGCTGGAACTGGTGGCCGATCTGCTCGACAGGCTGAACCTGAAGATCTAGGGAATCAGCGACAGCGCGTGCATGTAGCGCGCATGCACCATGAGCTCGTCCCAGGGGATGGCCGGCCCTTGGGGCAGCAAGGCAAGCCGGCGCTCTTCGCTGGCAGCCGACGGGTGCCATTCGCCCCTGAGCTGGGCCCGTGAAAGCGCTTCGATCGCCTCGTCGATCGGTGTACCGCCATCGACCACCGACTGGTTGCACAGCAGCACCAGATCGCCACCGGCCTGAAGCGCCGCCAGTGCGGCCTCGGTGAAACTGACCTGACGGCCGTCGATGTGTCGGGCTGCTTCCATGCTGAGGTCGTCACTGAAGATGGCGCCCTGGAACGCCAGCCGTCGGCGCAGGATGTCCTGCAGCCAGCGACGGGAGAAACCGGCGGGACGGCTGTCCACACGGCTGTAGATCACATGCGCCGGCATGACGGCGTCCAGGCTGGCCGAGAGCCAGCCGTAAGGCGCGGCATCATCGCTCAGGATGGCGTTCAGGCTGCGCCGGTCCACCGGAATGCTCAGGTGGGAGTCGGCCCGGACGAATCCGTGACCGGGAAAGTGTTTGCCACAGTTGCCCATGCCACTCTGGCGCAACCCCTGCATCAGGGCCTGCGCCAGCAGCGTCACCATGCGCGGATCACGGCCGAACGAACGGTCTCCGATGACCGAGCTGCCACCATGGTCGAGGTCCAGCACGGGCGTGAAACTCAGGTCCACACCGCAGGCCCTCAATTCAGCGCCCAGCACGAACCCGGCCGCCGTGGCCGCGTTGACGGCCCGCAGCGCTGGTGCACCCTCGATCTCTGCCCGCTTCGGGGCCTGCATCCACAGCTGGCCGAACGCGGCCATCGGTGGCAGGTGGGTGAAACCGCTGGTCCTGAAGCGCTGCACACGCCCACCCTCGTGATCGACCGCGATCAGCAGATCCCGCCGCACGGCCTTGATCTGGCGACACAAGCTTGTCAGCTGCACCCTGTCCTGCCAGTTGCGGCCGAACAGGATGACGCCACCGACCAGCGGATGCGCCAGACGCTGTCGGTCGGCCACCGTCAGTGACAGGCCGGCCACATCGACGATCAGGGGTGCATGGGGATGCATGTTCTGCTCAGTCCTTTTCCACAATGACGAAACTGGCCGCGTAGTCGGTTTCATCGGTCACCGTCACGAGCGCGCGCAAGCCGCGTGCCTCGAACCAGTCGCGCAACTCACCGTGCAACAGGACGTAGGGTTGCCCGCTGGCGTGATTGAGGATCTCGCAGCGATGCCAGGTCATGGGCGTGCGTATGCCCAGCCCGACCGCCTTGGAAAACGCCTCCTTGGCAGAGAAGCGGGTGGCCAGGTACCGCAGGCCACGCTGCGGCCACCGCGCGCTGCGTTGCTGCCAGACCGCCAGTTCCGCATCACCCAGCACACGGCGCACAAAGCGTTCACCCTGACGGCCAAAGGTCGCCTCGATACGGCGGATGTCGCAGATATCGGTCCCGATGCCGAACACCATGGCAATCAACCCGCCGCAGCGGCCGCGATGCAGCGCAGATAGGCGGCCACCGTATCCGTGTACCCCAGCTCCAGCGCGTCGGCCATCAGGGCGTGCCCGATGGAGACCTCCTGCACGCCCGATACCGCGACCAGAAATGCCGTCAGGTTGTCCCGGTTCAGGTCGTGACCCGCGTTCAGTCCCAGTCCCGCCTCCCGTGCAGCCTGGCCGGCGATCCGGAAACGGTCGAGCTGGGGTCCCCGCTGTGGCGTGTTCCATGCCGCGGCATAGGGCTCGGTGTAGAGCTCCACACGGTCCGCCCCGGTGGCACGCGCCAGCGCCATCTGGCCGGGTTCGGCATCCATGAAAAGGCTCACACGCGCACCCAGTGCCCGTGCCTGGGCCACCACCGGCCTCAGACGCTCGCTGTCCTGCGGAAAGCTCCAGCCATGGTCGCTGGTGAACTGGCCCTCGCTGTCGGGAACAAAAGTCAGCTGGTGCATCGGCAGGCCCCGCGCCTTCACGTCTGCCGCCAGTTCCATCAGGTTGTGAAACGGATTGCCTTCGATGTTGAACTCTCGATCCGGCCATTCCTGCATCAGCTCGGCCAGATCGAACACGTCCTGCCGGCGGATGTGGCGCTCATCCGGCCGGGGATGGACCGTGATGCCCGCCGCGCCGGCCTGCAGGCAGAGCCTGGCCGCGCGGGTGACGCTCGGTATGCCCAGGTGGCGTGTGTTGCGCACCAGCGCCACCTTGTTGAGGTTGACGGACAGGGCCGTGCGGCCACGGATCGAATCAGCGCACATCGGGAGAATCAGCTTGCTTGGGGAGCCTTGGATCGATGGCGCGCCAGCGCTTGCACATCGAGCATCAGTTGGCGCGTCTTGAACACGTTCATTCCGCTATGGTAGTGCAGCAGTGATCGCAACTGCCCGCGCAGTGCGGCCAGGCTGCCTGCGCCTGACTGCCATCCAGCGCGCGGGCCAGGGCCATCCATTGCGCGCCGGCAACCGCATGCGACTCCTCGTCGGCAGCCGGCCGCAAACCCAGTTCGGGGGTGAGTACATAGCGGGCCTGGGCTTCAACATCGCTCAGGCTGCTGCCCTCGCGCTGCAGATCAGCCAGCAGGCCCACTTCGCGCAGCAGCAGCAGTTCGAACGCACGAAGCACCAGCGACTGCACCTGAGGTTGCTCGGAGAGCAGTCTCACCGCCAGCGCGTAGTGGTCGAACAGCCGCGGATGGGGATCATCCCGTGCCACCAGACGCAACAGCAGCTCGTTGAGGTAGCTGCCCGACAACAGC
>JALOSN010000117.1 GCA_025458415.1 Hydrogenophaga sp. | reverse complement strand
GCGTTCTGCAGGCGCAGCTCGATGGTGTCCGCGCTGTCCTCGTTGCGCCGTTCCAGACGCGAGCGCAGCTCTTCCCAGCTGGGGGGCAGGATGAAGACCAGCACCGCGTTGGGAAAGATGCGCTTGACCTGGATGGCACCCTGGAAATCGATTTCCAGCACCACGTCGGCACCCTGCTGCATGCGCTGTTCGATGGCCGCCTTGGAGGTGCCATAGCGGTTGCCATGCACATGCGCCCACTCCAGAAACGCGTTCTGGGCCACCATCTGGTCGAAAGTCTCGTTGCTGACGAAGTAGTACTCCCTGCCGTGCACTTCCTGGCCCCGCGGGGCACGGGTGGTGTGGGACACGGAGGGCGAAACGCGCTGGTCCAGTTCCATCAGGGCCTTGACCAGACTGGATTTGCCGGCCCCGCTGGGGGCTGCGACCACAAAAAGATTGCCCGGATATTCCATCTGCCGAGTGTACCGAAAGGCCGGTCACTCAAGGTTCTGCACCTGCTCGCGCATCTGCTCGATCAGCACCTTCATGTCCACCGAAATGCGGGTCAATTCCAGGCTGGATGATTTGGAGCCCAGGGTGTTGGCTTCGCGGTGCAGTTCCTGGATCAGGAAGTCCAGCCGCTTGCCGACCTCGGCACCACGGTCCAGCAGGCGCTCGATCTCACCCAGATGGGCATCCAGACGGGTCAGTTCTTCGGCCACATCGATGCGGATGGCAAACGCGGTGGCCTCGCTCAGCGCCCGGTCGCGTGCGGCCTCGCCGGGGATGGCGCCCTGCCCGTCGGCGCCCAGGGCTTCTTTCCAGCGTTCCAGGAAGCGCTGGCGTTGCTGTTCGACCAGCCGTGGAATCAGGGGCTGGGCGTCCGACGCCAGCTTGCGCAGTTGCGCTGCACGGTCCAGCAGCGTGTCGGCCAGGCGACGCCCTTCGCGGCGGCGGGCATCCAGCAGACTCTCCAGCGCGGCGCCGGCCAGGTGCAGCAGGGGCGCCTGCAGGGATCCGGGATCGGTGCCCTGGCGCCCGGTCAGCTGCAGCACCTCGGCCACCGAAAACGGCGTTGCCTGGGGCAGCCAGTCGCGCACCAGGTCCTGCAGGGTCGACAGGCGTTGCAGTTCGGCCACCCCGGGTGCCCGCGGTCCGGCGTCGGTTCGGCCTTCCAGCCACACGCGCACTTCGACCTTGCCCCGCCGCAGCCGGGCGCCCAGCATGTCGCGTAGGGCCGGCTCCGCGCCGCGAAGCTCTTCCGGCAACTTCAGCACCAGGTCCAGAAAGCGGCTGTTGACCGACCGGATTTCGACCCCCAGACCGGGCAACCCTTCGGGCATACCGTCTGCGCCACGGTGCGCCGTGGCGTATCCGGTCATGCTGTAAACTGACATCGCACTGGCCTCTTCGGTTTGAGCGGTCCAAAACGAGATCGGTGGCTACCGCATCGTCCGCAAGCTCGCCGCCGGGGGCTTCGGTGTGGTCTACCTGGCCGTGGACACCGAGGGCCAGCAGGTGGCCGTCAAGGAGTACCTGCCGTCATCGCTCGCCACACGGGCACCTGGTGAGCTGCTGCCGCAGGTGCAGCCCGAGAAGCTCTCGCTCTACCGCCTGGGCCTCAAGAGTTTCTGCGTCCCTGCAGGAGTTCATCATCACCGCGCGGGAGCTGAAGAAGCAGAAGGTGTTCCGCGAGTCCACCATCCGCTCGCTGTATGACGAGGTGCTGCGCGGGCTGCGCATCGTGCACCAGCACAAGATGCTGCACCTGGACATCAAGCCGGCCAACATCTTTGTGACCGACGACAACCGTGCGGTCCTGATCGATTTCGGCGCCGCGCGCGAGGTGCTGAGCAAGGAAGGCAACTTCATCCGCCCCATGTACACCCCCGGCTTTGCCGCGCCCGAGATGTACCGCCGCGATTCGAGCATGGGGCCGTGGACCGACATCTACGCCATCGGGGCCTGCATCTACGCCAGCATGCAGGGTTACCCGCCCAACGATGCGCCACAACGCCTGGAGAAGGACCGGCTGTCGCTGGCGCTGTCGCGCCTGCGCGGTGTCTACTCCGACAACCTGATCGAAGTGGTCGAGTGGTGCATGTCGCTGGACCCCCTGTCCCGTCCGCAGTCGGTGTTTGCGCTGCAGAAAGAGCTCAGTCGCGAGACCGAGCGCAGCTACACCAAGCTGACGGTGGCCGAGAAGATGCGCCTGCAGTTCGACAGCCTCGTGTCCGACAACAAGAAGAAGGCGGGCAAATCCACCAACGCGGCGACCAAATTCCGATGAAGTTTTCGGTCTACCAGATCAGTCGCCAGGGCGGACGGGAGCGCAACGAGGACCGGATGGGCTATGCCTACACCCGGGAGGCGGGTCTGTTCGTGCTGGCCGACGGCATGGGGGGCCATCCCGAAGGTGCCATGGCGGCGCAACTGGCCCTGCAGACCTTCTCGGCCTACTTCCAGAAGGCTGCCAACCCCACGGTGGGAGAGGTGCCGGAGTTCCTCTCCAGTGCCCTGATGGCAGCCCACCACCAGATCATCCGCTATGCCGCCGAGAAGGGCATGCTGGACACGCCCCGCACGACGCTGGTCGCATCGGTGATGGAGCGTGGACACATGCACTGGATCCATTGCGGCGACTCGCGCCTGTATGTGGTTCGCGACGGCGAACTGGTCACCCGAACCCGGGACCATTCCTACATGGAGCAGCAGGCCCACCTGGGTCGTTCGACCGAGCACATCAACCGCAACATCCTGTTCACCTGCCTGGGGTCGCCCGCCAAACCGGTGTACGACATTTCCGGTCCGCTGCAGCTTCAGGAAGGTGACCGGGTGCTGCTGTGTTCCGACGGCCTGTGGGGCACGGTCAAGGACCAGGAGATCGCTGGCGAGCTCTCGCGCGCGCCGCTGGAGCAGGCGGTGCCCGAGCTGGTGGAGCTGGCGCTCAAGCGGGGCGGGCCGCGTTGCGACAACGTCACGGTGCTGGCCATGGAGTGGGAGACGCCCGAGGAATTCCAGTCCACCCGTGTCTCGACCGACGAGATCCAGGATGGGGTGTTTTCCTCCACCATCCAGTCCGGTGTGCCCGATCCCACGATCGAGGACATGGACGACGCGGCGATCGAGCGCTCGATCGCCGAGATCAACGAAGCGATCCGCCGCACGGCAGAACGCAAGACCTGAGAGGTTTCCATGACGGAACATGTCCGGCCTGGTCAGCGGGCCGCCGATGCCTTGCGCCCGGTGAAGATCACCCGGCAGTACACCATGCACGCCGAAGGTTCGGTGCTGATCGAGTTCGGCCACACCAAGGTGTTGTGCACGGCGTCGGTTGAAGAGAAGGTGCCGCCGCACAAGCGCGGCAGTGGCGAAGGCTGGGTGACGGCCGAATATGGCATGCTGCCGCGCGCCACCCACACGCGAAGCGACCGGGAAGCGGCCAAAGGCAAACAGAGCGGGCGCACCCAGGAGATCCAGCGCCTGATCGGCCGCTCGCTGCGGGCCGTGTTCGACCTCAAGGCGCTGGGCGAGCGCACCATCTCGCTCGATTGTGATGTGCTGCAGGCCGACGGAGGGACCCGCACGGCCGCCATCACCGGGGCCTTTGTTGCCGCGCAGGACGCGGTCAGCAAGCTGATGCGCGAGGGCAAGCTGGCCGTGTCGCCCATCCGGGACCATGTGGCCGCGATCTCGGTCGGCATCCTGGCCGGCCAGCCGTTGCTGGATCTGGAGTATGTGGAAGACTCGGCCTGCGACACCGACATGAATGTGGTGATGACCGGAGCCGGTCACTATGTGGAGGTGCAGGGCACCGCCGAAGGGGTGGCTTTCACCCGCAAGGAAATGGATGCGCTGCTGGCGCTCGCCGAGCTGGGCATCGGCGAACTGGTTCTGCTGCAGAAGCGTGCACTCGGGATGTCCTGAGTCCAAGGACATGAGACTGGTCCTGGCCTCCAACAACAAGGGCAAGCTGGCCGAGCTGCAGGCGCTGTTCGCGCCGCTGGGTGTCGAGTTGGTGCGCCAGGCCGATCTGGGCATCCCCGAGGCGCCGGAGCCGCACCGCACCTTCATCGAGAATGCCCTGGCCAAGGCCCGGCATGCCGCACGCGTCAGTGGCCTGCCGGCCTTGGCCGATGACGCCGGGCTTTGTGTCGAAGCCTTTGGCGGCCTGCCCGGTGTCGACACGGCGTACTACGCCACGCAGTTCGGCTACGAGAAGGGCGACGACAACAATGTTCGGGCCCTGCTGGAGCAGATGCGCGGGCAGACCGACCGCCGCGCTGCGCTGGTGAGCACGCTGGTGGCGCTGCGCAGTGCCGACGACCCGGAGCCGCTGGTGGCCACCGGCCGCGCGCCCGGCCTGATCACCCAGGCGCCGGTGGGCGACAAGGGCTTCGGTTTCGACCCGGTGATGTTCCTGCCCGAGTTCGGCAAGACCTTCGCCCAGTTGCCGACCGAGGTCAAGAACGCCAACAGCCACCGGGGCAAGGCCGCGCGGTTGATGCTGGAGCTGATGCGCGAGCGCTGGTTGACATGACGCCTCCTTGCGCCGTCAGACGCGGCACCTGCCATCGGTGGTGTCTTGCACATGAATGCTGCTGAACAACTTCAACACTGGATGCGTCCGGGCACGTTGCAGCTGCAGGGCCTGCCGCCGCTGTCGCTGTACATCCATCTCCCGTGGTGCCTGAAGAAGTGCCCGTATTGCGACTTCAACTCGCACGAATGGAGCGCCACGTCTGCGCCTGGGCAACCGCTGCCTGAACAGGTATATCTGGATGCGCTGCGCGCCGACCTGCAGGCCGCGCTGCCTCTGATCTGGGGCCGTCCGGTGCACACGGTATTCATCGGGGGAGGGACGCCCAGCCTGTTCTCTCCCGTAGCCATCGACCGCCTGCTGGGCGATGTGCGGGCGCTGGTCCGGCTTGACGCGGATGCCGAAATCACCCTGGAGGCCAATCCTGGCACCTTCGAGAAGGACCGGTTCCGGGCCTTCCGGCAGGCCGGTGTGACGCGCCTTTCGATCGGGGTGCAGAGCTTTGACAACGGGCATCTGAAGGCCTTGGGCCGGGTGCACGACCGTGCGCAGGCGCTGGCGGCCATCGAGGAGGCGGCGCAGGCGTTCGAAACCTTCAACCTCGACATCATGTACGCCTTGCCTGGGCAGACGCTGGCACAGTGCGAGGCGGACATCCGAACCGCGCTGGGCTTCAAGCCGCCGCACATCTCGATCTACCACCTGACCATCGAACCCAACACGGTGTTCGCCAAGTTTCCGCCGCAGGTGCCGGAGGAGGACGATGCCTACACCATGCTCGACCGCATCACCGAACTGACCGCCGTCGCAGGGCTGGATCGCTATGAGGTGTCCGCCTATGCACGGCCCGGGCACCGGTGCCGGCACAACCTGAACTACTGGCAGTTCGGTGACTATCTGGGCATTGGTGCGGGGGCGCACAGCAAGCTCAGTTTTGCACACCGGGTGCTGCGCCAGGTGCGGGTGCGTGAGCCTCGGCTGTACATGGAGCGCGCGCGGGCGGGCGACGCGGTGGTATCGGTGGAAGAGGTGCCGCGGCGTGACCTGCCGTTCGAGTACATGCTCAATGCCTTGCGCCTGCGCGAAGGGTTTGCGCTGGATGACGCGGTGGCCCGCACCGGTCTGCCCGTCTCTGCCTTGCGCAAGGGGCTTGATGAGGCTTGCCGCAGGGGCTGGCTGGACCTGGACGCCGGCTGGGTGCGTCCGACGCCGCAGGGCTTTGACTTCCTGAGTGACATTCAGGGGCTGTTCCTGCCGGACTGACGTTGCCGGTCCCGAGGGCTTTTCCGTCAACTCAGTCGGCGGGCTCGGGGTTGCTCACTTCCAGACCGTCACTGCGGATGCGCTCTGTCCTGGCGACGCGCAGGCGCAGGGTGGCCACCGTGCCCTTGCCCAGTTCGCTCTGCAGCTGGATCGAGCCGCCGTGGATCTCGGCGATTTCCTTGACCAGATTGAGGCCGAGTCCGGTTCCCGGGATGTTGCCCGAGGTGTCGGCGCGGTAGAAGCGTTCAAAGGCACGCTCAAGCTGGTCAGGTGACATGCCGATGCCGGCATCCCTCACATGGATGGCGACCATGGTGCTGTCGGCCTGGTCTTCGACGGCGGCATCCAGCACCACCTGCCCCCCCTTGGGCGAATACTTGAAGGCGTTGCTCAGCAGGTTGGTCAGTGCCTGGTGGATCTTGCTGCCGTCGGCCAGGATATGGACCTCGGGTACCGGGCCCAGGGTGACCTCGCGCGCTGCATCGAAGCTGGCCAGCCCGTCCACCACATCGCGGACGATGCCGCCCAGCGGCGTCGGCACGATGTGAAAGTCCTTGCCCTGGCGTGCCTCGATGCGGGAGAGGTCCAGCAGCTCCTGGATCAGGTTGGACAGCAGGGTGCCCTGCTTGTGCACCGTGCGCAGCAGGTCCTTCTGTTTTTCCTCCGAATACTTGCGGTGGATCATCAGCTCGGTGAAGCCCAGGATGCTGGCCAGCGGGGTGCGCAGCTCATGGGCTGCGGTGGCCAGGAATTCACTCTTGATGCGGTCGACCTCGGTCTGGTGCGTGACATCGCGCAGGTACAGGATGGTCTCGCCACTGCCACCCAGGTTGCGACGGACTTCGCGCTCCAGCACCTTGCGGCTGGGCTGGGTGATGGTGATGATGTCGGTGCCCTGGTCG
>JALOSN010000116.1 GCA_025458415.1 Hydrogenophaga sp. | reverse complement strand
GCACAAACTCGGTTTCGCCGGGCTTCACGTGGGAGAAAAGGGTGCCTGTTTTGTCCAGCATGGTGCGCTCCAGTCGGATTGGCGCAGCCAAATGGCTGCGCCGACCGTCGATGCATGAAGCGTTCCACGTATCGCGCATGCAGGGCGGGACGAGCCATGCCGGGGCGGCCGCTGCCCAGGCTCAGGCACCGGACCAGCGGTTCAGCAGCACCTGGCGCCGGCCAGGGTCGAGATGGGCCAGGTGGACCTGTTGCCGGTAGTGGGCCACCACCCGGCGATCCATGACCCGGAACCACAAGGGCGGGATGTAGGCGAGCAGGATCATGCCGGCATAGCCGGTCGGCAATTGCGGGGCATCGTCAAAGTGGCGCAGGGCCTGATAGCGCCGCGCCGGGTGCGCGTGGTGGTCGCTGTGCCGCTGCAGGTTCAGCAGCAACAGGTTCGAAGCCCGGTGGTTGGCATTCCACGAATGCCGGGGGCTGCAGGGTTCGATCCGTCCCCGCTCGTCGTGCTGCCGCAGCAGGCCGTAATGTTCGATGTAGTTGACCACCTCGAGCAAGGACATGCCATAGAGTGCCTGGGCCACGAGGAAGGGCAACACCTGCCATCCCAGTGTGGTCGTCAGGGCTCCGTAGAGCAGCACGGTGAGGGACCACGATTGCAGGTTCTGGTTGGCATGGTGAAGCACCGGCAGTCCCTGACGGCGCAGCCGGGAGGCTTCCAGTGCCCAGGCCGAGCGCAGGCCGCCAGTGATCGAGCGCGGCAGGAAACGCCAGAACCCCTCCCCCATGCGGGCGCTGGCCGGGTCTTCCGGTGTGGCCACCCGCAGGTGGTGCCCCCGGTTGTGTTCGACAAAGAAATGGCCGTAGGCCACCGGGGCCAGGGCCACTTGCGCAAGGCTGCGCTCCCAGCGGGGTGACTTGTGGCCCAGTTCATGGGCGGTGTTGATGCCCAGGCCGTTGATGCTGCCCACCGACAGCACCAGGCCGAGCCAGTCCAGCAATTCCAGGGTGTGGGTGGCGGCTATCCAGGCGCCCACCCCGGTGACCCCGTACTGCAGCGGCACACAGGACGCGACCACGTACCGGTACCAGTGTTCTTGCTGCAGTGCGGGGACCTGGTCGGCAGGCGGGTTGGACCGGTCCTCCCCCCCCAACGTGTCCAGCGCCGGAATGACCAGGTAGAACAGCACCAGAGACACCCACAACCAGGCCGACGCGCCGCCCTGGGCAAAAGCCAGCAGACACAGCAGGGTCAAGGCAGGCAGGGCGGGGGACAGCAGCCACCAGAAGCGCCTGCTGTCGCTCCAGGGTGTCTTGCTTGCGTGGGTGCTGTCCATGTCCTTTCGCCTGTGCCAGTCGCCTGCTCATGCCCCCAGCATCATCCGTCCAAACTGCCTGGCCCGGGTGTGTTCTCAGACGGCTGGTCCCGGCGGGGGATAATTGGCCCATGAGCGGCAACACCTTCGGCACCCTGTTCTGTGTCACGAACTTCGGCGAATCCCACGGCCCGGCCATTGGCTGTGTCATTGACGGCTGCCCGCCTGGCCTGGCCTTGAGCGAAGCCGACATCCAGCACGATCTGGATCGGCGTCGCCCCGGCACCAGCAAGTTCGTGACCCAGCGCAACGAGCCCGATGCGGTGGAGATCCTCTCAGGTGTGTACGAAGGCCGGACCACCGGCACACCGATCGCCCTGCTCATCCGCAACACGGACCAGCGCAGCAAGGATTACGGCAATATCCTGCAAAGCTTTAGGCCAGGTCATGCCGACTACGCCTATTGGCACAAGTACGGCATCCGGGATCCACGCGGCGGCGGGCGCAGCTCGGCCCGTCTGACCGCGCCCACGGTGGCGGCCGGCGCCGTGGCCAAGAAGTGGCTGAAAGAGAGGTACGGCACCACCTTCCGTGCCTGCATGACCCAGATCGGTGAGGTGCCCATCGGTTTCGAGGGCTGGGACCATGTACCGAACAACCCGTTCTTCGCACCGGTGGCCGACGTGTCGGCGCTGGAGGACTACATGAACGCTTTGCGCAAGAGCGGCGACTCCTGCGGCGCACGCCTGCGTGTGGTGGCAACGAACATGCCGGTGGGCCTGGGCCAGCCGATCTATGACAAGCTTGATGCCGACATCGCCTGGGCCATGATGGGGCTGAACGCGGTCAAGGGCGTGGAAATCGGTGCCGGCTTCGCCTCGGTCACCGACAAGGGCAGCACACATGGCGATTCGCTGACCCCGGGTGGGTTCGTCGGCAACAAGGCGGGCGGCGTGCTGGGTGGCATCAGCACCGGGCAGGACCTGGACGTGTCCGTGGCCATCAAGCCGACCAGCTCCATCCTCATTCCGCGCGACTCGATCGATGTCGACGGGCAGCCGACCGAGCTCATCACCAAGGGTCGCCACGACCCGTGCGTGGGCATTCGCGCCGCGCCCATCATGGAGGCCCTGCTGGCCCTGGTGGTGATGGACCACGCACTGCGCCACCGCGCGCAATGCGGTGATGTACAGGTCGCCACACCCGACATCGCGGCCGCCGGCCGTGCCTGAACACCACCGTGACGATCCTCCGCCGGGCCGCCCCGTGGCGGATCAGCCACCAGACCCGGCAAAGACCGGGGCCCTTCCCGGTCAAGGGGCAGCGACCCGTGTAACGGTGGAGCGTGGGGGCCAACCGCTTCTGCCGTTTGCCGCGCTGTCGGCGAGCTACTTCGCGCACATCGGCTTCTTCAACCCCTACCTGCCGCTCTGGCTGAAGGATCTGGGCTTCGGGCTGCTGGCCATCAGCATCCTGACCTCGGTGCAGTCGGCCACGCGCCTGTTCGCGCCCTATGGCTGGGGCTGGCTGAGCGACCACACCGGTGAACGGGTGCGGCTTTTGCGCTATGGCGCCAGTGCCGCGCTCGCTTTGTCCCTCGCCCTGTGGTGGCCGATGGGTGGGCTGGGACTGTTCCTGGTGCTGCTGCTGATGTTCAGCCACACCAGCGCCATGATGCCCATGAGCGAGGCCGCCATGGCCCACCTGGTCAGCCAGGGCGGCGCGTTCGACGCGCGGCGCTACGGCCGGGTGCGCCTGTGGGGTTCGGTGGGTTTCCTGGTCACGGTTCTGGCGGCCGGGGTCTGGTTCGAGCGCCACGGCATCGGCAGCTTCCCGGTCTGGACATCGCTGTCACTGCTGGCGGTGGCCCTCAGCGTCTGGTGCATGCCCGACCTGCGCGAGTCGCCGCACACCGAAAAGCCAGGTCCCAGTGTCTGGCCGGTGCTTCGCCAGCCCGCGGTACGGTGGTTCTTTGTGGCGGTGTTCTTCCACGTGCTCTCGCACATCTTCATCTACATCTTCTTCTCGCTGTACCTGGACAGCCTGGGCTACAGCAAGGCGGTCATCGGCTTGCTGTGGGCGGTGTCGGTGGTGATCGAGATCGGCTGGTTCTTCACCCAGGCGCGCTGGCTGCCGCGCCTGCCGCTGACCGGCTGGCTGGTGCTGGTTTCGGCGGTGATGGCACTGCGCATGGCCCTGACCGCCGGCGCCGCCGAGTGGCTGTGGGTGCTGCTGCTGGTGCAGGGCCTGCACGCATTGACCTTTGCGGCCCACCACACGGCCTGCATCGCGCTGCTGTCGCACCACTTCCCGGGCCGGCTGCGCGGGCGTGGGCAGGCGCTCTACAGCGTGCTGGGGTACGGTCTGCCGGGGGTGATCGGCGGCCTGGGGGGCGGGCTGATGTCGCAGGTGCTCGGCTTGCGCGCCGTGTTCTGGCTGTCGGCAGCCTTCGCACTGGTGGCCACCGCCTGTGCGTGGCGGCTCAAGGTGCTGGAGCACCCGAGGTCTTCCCTCGACTGACCCTGTCAGGTCTGCGCTTCCTCGCCCAGTCTTCCATCGCGGAAATCGGCCAGCGCCTGGTAGATCTCTTCCTTGGTGTTCATGACGAAGGGGCCGTACTGGGCGATCGGTTCGTTCAGTGGCCGGCCGGCAATCAGCAGGGCTTTGGCGTCGCCGCTGGCTTCGATCAACACACCATCGCTGCCAGGGTCGTTGGCCAGCAGGGCCATGCGCTGGGCCGGCACACGTTGGCCGGCCACCGTCACCTCACCGCGGTAGACATAGACAAAGGCATTGTGGGCCGCGTGCAGAGGCTGCGTGATGCGGGAGCCGGCCTTGAAGTGCAGGTCCAGGTAGAGCGGTTGCGTGCCGTCGCGCGTGACGGCGCCCACCACGCCATGGCTGACCCCGGCAATCACTGTCACGGCCACGCCCTCGGGCGTGGTGAACTGGGGCAGGTCCGCGTTCTTGAAGTCGCGGTACCAGGGCGGGTTCATCTTGTCGCGGCCGGGCAGGTTCAGCCAGAGCTGAAAGCCCTCCATCACCCCCTGCTCCTGCTGAGGGATCTCGGAATGGATGACGCCGCGGCCGGCGGTCATCCATTGCACGCCGCCGTTTTCCAGCAGGCCTTCGTTGCCGGCGCTGTCCCGATGCAGCATGCGACCGGCGATCATGTAGGTCACCGTCTCGAAACCCCGGTGCGGGTGGTCCGGGAAGCCGGCAATGTAGTCGTCGGGCTTGTCGCTGCCGAAGGCATCAAGCATCAGGAACGGATCGAGCCGGCGCTGGAGGTCCTGGGTCAGCACACGGGTCAGCTTGACGCCCGCGCCGTCCGAGGTGGGCATGCCCGCAACGAGCCGCTCCACGCGGCGCGGCTGCTGCAGGTGGGTGGTGACGGTACTCATGCGAGTGTCCTTCGATGGATGAAACGTGACGGGATCAGCCGATGGCCGCGGCCAGGTCGGCCTCGGCCTGGGCGAAGCCCTTGGCGGCGGCCTCGGGCCCCATGTTCAGGCCTTCAGCATAGATGAAGCGGACATCGGTCAGGCCCAGGAAACCCCCTTCCGGGCCGTTCTCGGTGTAGCGGAAGGTCACGCCGGCGCGGGCGATGGCGTCGATCCAGGCCTTGAGCTGCACCGGCACGCCGAAGTTGTACATCGGCACCCCCAGCACGATGGCGTCGTGGGACTGCACCTCGGCAATCAGGGCGTCGTACTCGGCCACCACGGCGGCCTGGTTGGCGCTTCGCTGCTCGGCCGGGGTGAACAGGGCGCCCAGGGCGGTTTCGTCGAGCACCGTCACCGGCTGCTCGCCAAGGTCGCGCACGGTCAGGCTGCTACCGGCGTGGCTGGCCTGCAGGCGCTGGCTGACCTGGCTGGCCAGTTTGGTGGAGTTGGCGTCGCCGCGGCGGGGGCTGGCATTGATCTGGAGGATGCTCATGGTCGGTTCCTGATGGGGTGGTGTTGACGATGGGTAGACTCTATCGGGCAACATTGATGGGAATAAGCCGTCAAAATGGATATGATTGTTTCAATGATGGAACAATCAGCATCGACTGCAACAGGCATGTCGTCACCCGACCCCAACGATGTGCTGTTGTTTGCGCGCGTGGCCGAACTGGGCAGTTTCACCAGGGCGGCTGAACAGCTGGACCTGCCCAAGTCGACCCTGTCGCGCCGCATTGCTCAGCTGGAACGGCAAATGGGCGAACCTTTGCTGGTGCGCACGACACGCCGCCAGCGCCTGACCGAGCTGGGCCAGCAGCTGCTGGAACTGGCGCGCGAACTGGCCGCTGACCTGGAGGCGGTTCAGGCCTTGCGTGAGCAGCGGCAGGCCGAGCCGAGCGGGCGGCTGCGGGTGTCCTTGCCCAGCGACATTGCCAATCTGTTGCTGGCCGACAGCCTGGCGGCGTTTGCGGCGCTGCACCCGGCGGTGACGCTCGAACTGGACCTGTCGCCGCGCCGTGTCGATCTGCTGGGCGAAGGCTTCGACCTCGCGCTGCGCATGGGGGACCTGCCCGACGATGCGCTGCTGGTAGCCACCCGCCTGTCCGTGTTCTCGCATGGGCTGTATGCCTCGCCCGACTACCTGGCCAACCACGGTGAGCCGACCACGCCGGACGATCTGCTGCGCCACGTGGCGGTCCGGCTGGGTAGCGGACCCGGGGCCGGTCAACCCTGGTTGCTCAGCGATGGTGAGCATGAGTGGCAAGGCCGGCCACCGGCCCGAATCGTGGCCAACTCGCCCGAAATCCTGGTGCGTCTGGCCGGCTCCGGCATGGGCCTGGCTGGTGTACCCGACCTGATTGCCTGCGGTGAAGTCAAGGCTGGCCGGCTGCGCCGCGTGTTGCCAGCCTGGTCTTTCCCACCCACGGTGGCCTGGGCGGTGACCCCCGGGCGCCGCCTGCTGCCGGCCAAGACGCGGGCGTTCATCGAGATGCTGCAGCGCAGCCTGCAGCAGGCGCAGGTCGATGCCTGATCAGCCCGCTGAGCCGAACTTGCGCACCAGTGCGTCCATGGCGATCAGGTAGCCCTCGATCCCGAAGCCAACCACGATGCCAGCGGCCACTGGCGAGATCCACGAGTGGTGGCGGAATGCCTCGCGGGCGTGCACATTGGAGATATGGCATTCCACCACGGGCATCGTTTCCACGCCCTTGATGGCGTCGTGCAGGGCAATCGAGGTGTGCGTCAGCGCCCCCGGATTGAATACAACGCCGAGCAGCACGCCCTCCCTGAAAAGACGGCCGCTTTCGTGGATCTTGTCGATCAGGGCGCCCTCCCAGTTGCTCTGGAAGCACTCGACACCGTACCCCAGCGCCTGGCCATGGGCCCTGCACTGGGCCTCGACGTCGGCCAACGTGGTGTGCCCGTACTGTGCCGGTTCGCGTGTGCCGAGCAGGTTGAGATTGGGGCCGTTGAGCACGAGGATCTGACGGGTCATGGCGGTTCTTCGGTGGCGTCGGTCGGTGTCGCTAGGTTGCCATGATGCCACGGCGGCTTGCGTGCGGCTCGCTCAGGGCGCCGGCTCGACCGGTGGCGCCTGGCGACGCAGCGGGTTGAACCCGGTCACCAGCGCCGTGGCCAGCAGAACCAGGGCACCGCCCGCAAAGATGCCGGGCGACAGGGCCTCGCCCAGGAAGATATGGCCCCAGGTCACGCCGAACACCGGAATCAGAAAGGCCGGGCTGGTTGCTGCCACCGGCGAGACGTGCCGGATGATGCGCAGGTGGGCCCAGTAGGCCAGGCCCGAGGTGATCACGCCCAGCACCAGCAGGGCGGTCAGGGCCGGTGTTGTGAACCGCGCTTCGGGCAGGGCCCAGAGCGCGCCGGGCAGCACCATGACCAGCGCCAGCACATGGATGCTGGCCGAGATCGCCAGGGGCTGGATGCGCTGGGTGGCCCGCTTCATCAGCGGCGTGCTGATGCCGTAGCAGAAAGCCGCACCAATGCAGGCCAGGGCCGCCATCAGGGTGGGCCAGTCCGGTTGCACCGGCCCCAGGCGCACGATCAGGGCCACACCGGCGGCACCGATGACACAGCCGGCCAGCTTGCGCCAGGTCAGCGTGTCCTGGCCGAACCAGGCTGCCGACAACGTGCCGAACAGCACGACGGTGGTGTTGAGCAGCGCGCTGTAGCCGGCCGGCAGCCGCAGCGCTGCCCAGGCATAGAGCAGGAAGGGCAGGCTGACCGACAGTGCGCCCAGCAGGGTCAGCTCCTTCCAGTGCTCCCACGGCCAGCGGTGGCTCAGCATACGCATCAGCAGGGCCAGGGTCAGCGCGGCCAGCGCCACCCGGCCACCGGCGAGCACCCAGGGACCCAGCACCGGGCTGGCGATGCGCAGGAACATGAACGAGGCGCCCCAGAGCGCAGACAGGCCGACGAGCTGGGCGAAATGACGGGTTTTCACCCGTGCGATTGTGGGGCCTCGAAGCCGCTTCTGCTGTCGTGTCGGTGGCGTCAGGTCACCACATGCGAGGCTTCGCTGTCCCGCGCGGGTGGCCGAGAAAACAGCGAGCTGCCGATGGCGGCCGACATGACGCAGGCGATGGCCAGCCACTGCGCTGGCGTCAGGTGTTCGTGCAGCACGATCCAGCCCAGAAAAGCGGCGACGGCGGGCTCCAGACTGGTCATGATGCCGAAGGCGCCGGCGGGCAGGCGCTTGAGGGCCACCATTTCGAGCGAGATCGGGATGGCACTGGAAATGGCGGCAATCATCAGCCCCCAGAGCAAAATGGCCGGGTCGAGCAAGGCGCTGCCCGCGTGGGCGATGCCGAAGGGCAGCACACTGAGCGCAGCCACGCACAGGCCCAGTGCCACCGAGTGGCCGGCGTGCAGGTGCGACAGGCGTTTGCCAAATACGATGTACGAGGCCCAGCAGGCCGCGGCGGCCAGGGCGTAGGCCACGCCCACCGGGTCCAAGGTGGACACGTCGTGGCCCCAGGGCAGCAGCAGCGCCAGACCGCCGATGGCCAGCGCCAGCCACACCAGGTCCAGCCAGCGGCGGGAGCCGAACATGGCCACCGCCAGCGGCCCGGAGAATTCGATGGCCACCGCGATCCCGAACGGAATGGTCTGCAGCGACTGGTAGAACAGCAGGTTCATGAAACCCAGCGCCACGCCATAGCGCAGCACCGCCGCGCCGTCGCCGAGCCGCAGCGGCCAGCGCCAGGGCCGCCAGATGAGCAGCAGCAACAGGGCGGAGAAGCCGACGCGCAAGGCGGTGGTGCCCAGGGCGCCCACCTGCGGAAACAGCTGTTTGGCCAGCGAGGTGCCCAGGCCCAGCGCAGTCACCGAGCCGAGCACAGCCAGCAGGGGCAGCACCTGTGCCCAGCGGGAATGCGTCATGGGCTGTTCAGACCAGCGGGACAGTCAGGCGCTCGATGACCGGCCTGGTGTCAGGGCGCACCCCCCGCCACCATTCGAAGGCCTCGGCCGCCTGTTCCACCAGCATGCCGACCCCGTCCACCAGTTGCGTGACGCCGGCGGTACGAGCCTGCTTCAGGAAGGGCGTCAGACCCTTGCCGTAGACCAGCTCGTAAGCCAGCGCGCCAGGCGCGAACACGCCGGCGGGTAGGGGCAGTTCGGCCTGCGAGAGGCCGGTGGAGGTGGCATTGAGCACCACGTCGAAGCGCTCGCCCGCCAGGTCCGCATAGCCGCCGGACTGCAGGCGGGTGTGGGCGGCAAAGTCGGTCCTGAGTTCGTGCGCCTTGTCGGCGCTGCGATTGGCCACCGCGATCAGCGCCGGCTGTTGCTGGGCGATGGGCAGGATGGCACCGCGCGTGGCGCCACCGGCACCGCAGATGAGCACGCGTTTGCCCTTCAGCGACACACCCAGGTTGCGCTGGATGTCATTCACCAGGCCCAGGCCGTCGAAGTTCTGCGCCCAGATGCGGTCGCCTTCAAATCTGAGTGCGTTGACTGCGCCGGCCAGTCGGGCCGATTCCATCGGATCGGTGGCGATGTCGAAAGCCTGCAGCTTGAAGGGCAGGGTCACGTTCATGCCCCGGCCGCCGTGGGCAACAAACCCGCGTACCGCCTCGGCGAAACCGTCCAGGGGACCTTCGATGGCAGTGTATTCGATGTCCTGCCCGGTGGCCTGCGCGAACAGGCCGTGGATCAGCGGGGACTTGCTGTGAGCGATGGGGTTGCCGATGACGGCGTAGCGGTCGGTCATGGTGGGGTTCCGGGCAATCTGCCATTGTCCCTCAAGCCGGGCCATGTCCTTGGTACCACCACGTCGGGCGCGGCGGCACTACCATGCGCGCATGAACACACCCGTCCCCCTTCGTATCGACTTCGTTTCCGACATCGCCTGTCCCTGGTGTGCCGTCGGCCTCCTGGAGCGCGCACTGCAGCGGCTCGATGGCACGGTCAGCGCCGAACTGCATTTCCAGCCCTTCGAGCTGAACCCGCACATGGGGCCCGAGGGCGAGGATGTCACCGAACACCTGACGAAGAAGTACGGCAGCACGGCCGAGCAACAGGCGCAGATCCGCGAGACCATTCGCCAGCGCGGAGCGCAGGAGGGATTCGAGTTCCGAGCTGCCGGTCGCGGTCGCATCTGGAACACCTTCGATGCCCACCGCCTCCTGCATTGGGCGGGCGAAAAAGGGGCGCCGGGACAGCAGCATGCGCTGAAAAAGGCCTTGCTGGTGGCCTACCACGGTCGCGCCGAGAACCCGTCCGACACCCAGGTGTTGCTGGCCTGCGTGCGCGAGGCGGGGCTGGACGAGGCCCGTGCCCGGGCCATCCTGGAAAGCGACGAATGGGCGGACGCGGTGCGCGAACGCGAGCAGTTCTACACGGCCCACGGCATCCGCTCGGTGCCGGCGGTCATCATCAACGAGCGCCACCTGATCTCGGGCGGGCATCCGTCCGACAGCTTCGAGCAGGCGCTGCGGCAGATCGCCTCTGAGGCTTGAGTCCGCCTGTTACCAGTTTTTCTGGGCGATTGCCTTTGCAATCTTCCCGCGCTTGACCGTGGGACGCGGCACCGGGCAGGGCAGGTGCTCGAACCAGCGGCGCACGTCGTCTTCCACGCACAGGCCGTGCATGTAGTTGTAGATGGCCGTGCGCAGCCCCTGACCGAGCAGGTCGTGGTCCACGCCGGGCGGCATGGGGGTGGGATCGATGAAGCCGATGTCGTTCCTGGCGAACGTGACCTCGGGCAACGGAATCAGTTCGATGCCGTATTCGGCCGGGTTCAGTCCCACCGGCGAGTGCACCGTGCAGCTGAAACGGTGGAAAAAGCCGCTCTGGATGCAGCCATTCTCGAACAGCTGACGCACGTATTCCAGTGCATCCACCGTGTCCTGCAGCGTCTGCGTGGGGAACCCGTACATCAGGTAGGCGTGCACCAGGATGCCGGCGTCGGTGAAGCCTTTGGTGACGCGCGCCACCTGCTCGAC
>JALOSN010000115.1 GCA_025458415.1 Hydrogenophaga sp. | reverse complement strand
CCCCCTCAATGCCGGCCAGGGACTCTTCCAGCGGCTTGGTCACCTGAGACTCGATCACCTCGCTGGAGGCACCCGCAAAGCGCGTGGTCACCGTGACCCTAGGCTCATCGATCTGGGGGTACTCGCGCACCGTCAGTCCGTTGAAGGCGACCAGCCCCACCAGCAGGATGAGCACCGACAGCACCGTCGCGAAGACGGGCCTTCGGATCGAGATTTCAGGCAGCTGCATGACGACCTTTCGCTGGATTCGTCCGCTCAGGGCAAAGAAGGACGGCCGGAACGCGGAGAATCTGGGGGTGCACCCACAGGACGCGAAAGGTCCACCACCCGCACCGGCGTGCCGTCCCGTTGAAGGCGCTGCTGACCTGCCACGACCACCCGGTCCCCCTCGGAAAGGCCAGACGTCACTTGCACCTGCCCATCGCGCCGCACCCCCAGCGTGACGGGCACCCGCTGTGACACCGGCGGGGCAGCCTCGCCGCCTTCTGCGGTCGCCAACCGGACCACGAACTGCCGCCCGCCCTGCGGGAGGATGGCCTCTTCGGGGATCATGAGGGCGTTGTCGTCGGTCGAGAAAATGGCCAGCACACGGGCAAACATGCCGGGCCGCAGACCCTGTCCGGCCCCACCGGGCAACTCGGCTCTCACGGACAGCGAGCGGCCATCAGCATCCAGCAAGGGATCGACCGCCAATACACGGGCCTCATGCTGCTGCCCCGGCAGCGCATCAAGCCGCACCTGCACCCGCTGCCCCACTGCCACACGGTCCTGGTAACGCTCGGGCAGACGGAAGTCGACCGTCAGGGAGGACGTGTCCTCCAGGTTCACCAGGTCGGTGCCATCCTTCACGAACTCGCCCAGGTTGACCTTGCTCAGGCCCACGGTTCCGTCGAAAGGCGCCTCGACGCGCATGCGTTGCAGGCGTGCCTGGGCCAGGGCCACCTGGGCCTCGGCCACCTGCAGGCTGGCCCGGCTTTCGTCGAGCACCCGCTGGGCCACAAAGTTGGCGGCCACCAGCTCCTCGTTGCGACGCAGATTGGCCCGGGCTATCGAGAGCTGGGCCTGGGCCTGGCTCAATTCGGCCTGCTGCAGGACGTCATCGAGCTGCACCAGCAGCTGACCACGCCGCACGCGGGCACCATCTGCGAACCCGATCTTCGCCACCCGCCCACTCACCTCAGGTCGCAGCGTGACGCTCTGGCGCGACCGCAGCGTGCCCACGGCCTGAGCGTCGTCCTGAAGCGAAGCACGCCGGACCAGGGCCACCTCGACCGACGGCATGCCGCCAGCCGCGCCTCCAGGGCGCATGCCCGGGCCCCCCCCGGGCGACGGCGATGCCGTTTCAGCCGATGCCACCGGTTTGCGGGCTTGCTGCCACCACCACGCGCCGCCCGATGCCAATGCAATTCCCAGCACCGCCACCAGCGCGTATACCGCTCGTCCTGCCATTGGAACTCTTTCGTCAAACCGCCCCGCGGCGCAGGCCACGGGCGCAAACACGCGATACCCGAGACGACGGGCACTGGGAGACTCTAACAGCGCCGAGGCAGCTGCGCCCTCCCGCAAAATCAAGTCCGATCAGGGCGCTCGCGGTATCCGGGACAAGGCCCTCAGACCGGGACACCGCGATTGGCCAGTGCATCAGCACGCTCGTTGCCCGGGTCCCCTGCATGTCCCTTGACCCAGTGCCATTCAATATGGTGCACGCCACTGCTCACCAGGGCATCCAGCGCCTGCCACAGGTCCACATTCTTGACAGGCTGGCGGGCTGCAGTCTTCCAGCCCTTCGCTTTCCAGCCGCGAATCCACTCGGTGATCCCTTTGCGGACATACTCGCTGTCCAGGTAGAGCTGTACCCGGCAGGGTCGCTTGAGCGCCTTCAACGCCTCGATCACGGCCGTCAGCTCCATCCGGTTGTTGGTGGTGTCCCGCTCTCCACCCCACAACTCCTTTTCGTGTTCACCGCTGCGGAGGTAGACCCCCCAGCCACCAGGGCCGGGATTGCCCTTGCAGGCGCCGTCGGTGTAGATCACCACATGATCCAAGACATTTCTCCACTGGGCCGACCCGGCGCGGGTCGAACCACCATCATTGAACATCGTCCATTGCGCCGTCAGCGACGTTGCGCCACCGACACCGAGGCCCCCCGTGCAGCCTTGCGCGGACGCCATGCTGGCCCCAGCAAGCGCATGCCCCTGACCCGCTTGACCGCCACCACAAAATACACCGCGCCCAAAACTGGCCACCACCTCGCTCCGAACCGGTCCATCCAGGACAGACGCTGGAGCCACTGCTCGGTCTTCACGGCAGGGCAATACACACCATAGCGATCCGACTCTACTTCAAAACTCAGCAGGCGAAGCCAGTCGCGCAGCCGCCAGGGGCCGATGAACTGACCCACCTCGGGCAGAAAGGGTTGCGAGGCACCAAAGGCCTTCAAACCCACCCGCTGAGCCAGTCTCGATCTTCCCTGCCGCCACCCCCAGAGGCTGACCGGATTGAGCGCGGCGATGACCACACGGCCGTCTGGCACCAGCACCCGCTCCACCTCGCGCAACACCTGGTGGGGGTCGGCGCTGAGCTCCAGCGTGTGGGGCAGCACCACCAGGTCCAGGCTGGCAGCCGGGAAAGGCAAGGCCGCGGCATCGGTCACCAGATGCACCCGGTTCTGGAACTCGGAGCCAGGCACAACCACGCTGGCTGGAGGCGTGTCGGCCCCGAACTCTTCGGGCAGCGACAGCCAGCGGTGGGGCATCCGGTTCGATTGGAGGGTCACCAGCTCAGGCAGGCCCAGTTGCAGCGCGTTGAAGCCGAAAAGGTCCACCACCGAAAGATCGAACTGCACCTGCTCCCAGGCGAGCATGTACTGCCCTGGCGGGGTGGCAAACCACTCACCGAGGCCTATAATTTGCTGTCGCATGGCTCGCCCTGCACAGTCGAAAGGGAGCGGTTCGTCCGTCCCATCGTGCGCGTCGTTTTCTGTCTCATGCGCTGAACTCTACACGCCCTCTGCCACTGTCCGTCGGGCAGCGCCCTGAACAACCATGAACTCCTGAAGCCTGGTCGGTCCGGCACAAGGGGGCGTTCCACTGCCGACTTCACCCATGGTTCTTCACCCCGTTCCGGCTTTCTCCGACAACTACATCTGGTGCCTGCACGATGGCACCCGAGCTCTGGTCGTGGATCCGGGTGAGGACACGGTGCTGATCACCCACCACCACCCGGATCACACCGGCGGCGTGGATGCCTTGCGTGCGAGCACGGGCGCAGAGATTGTCGGTCCGTCCCGCGAGCGCATGCCCGAGCCCGTACGGCGGGTCGGTGGTGGCAATCACGTGCAGGCGCTGGGTCTGGATTTCGAGGTCATCGATGTGCCGGGGCACACGGCCGGACATATTGCGTACTACGTTCCCGACGTCGACGGAGCACCTTTGCTGTTCTGCGGCGATACGTTGTTTTCGGCTGGATGCGGACGCCTGTTCGAGGGCACACCCGCCCAGATGCACGCGTCACTGGCCCGTCTGGCCGAGCTGCCTGACGACACTAGGGTCTGCTGCACCCACGAGTACACGCTGTCGAACCTCGCTTTTGCGCTGGCCGTTGAACCAGGGAACGCGGAACTTGCTGAACATGCCCGTCGTTGCCGAATGCTGCGCGACCAGAACTTTCCGACCCTGCCCAGCTCCATCGGACTGGAAAAGCGCATCAATCCTTTTCTGCGCACCCATGAAACCTCGCTGGCACAAGCCGCTTCCGAAAGGGCGGGCGTCACGCTGGACGACCCCGTATCGGTCTTTGCCGCTCTGCGCGAATGGAAGAACGTTTACCGATGAAACCCCACCCCCCGCAGGCCACATCGGCCTCGTCCCTCGCACGCTTGGCCTGCGCGCTTGTGCTGACCGCCTTCGCGTCCGGTTGCGCCACCGTGTCGCTCGACAGTCCTGCACCGCCGACAGGCCAGTTGCCTGCTCCCGTCAAGGCCACGGCTCCTGAGCCTGCGCGCGCGCCCGCAGCGCCTGCTCCTCACGTCTACCATGGTCCCCTGAGCGAAATCGTCAGCATCCAGGGTGAAGTACCCCAGGTCGTGTCGCTGGCAGCACCCACCGACTTGTGGGACCGGATTCGCCGTGGCCTGCGCATGACCGATCTGGACTCCGGACTGGTGCGCGACCAGGAGCGGTGGTACGCCAGCCGCCCGGACTACCTCTTCCGCATGACGGAACGTTCGCGCAAGTACCTGTTCCACATCGTGGAGGAAGTCGAACGTCGCGACCTGCCCATGGAGCTGGCGCTGCTGCCTTTCATCGAAAGCGCCTTCAACCCGCAGGCGGTCTCTCGCGTGAAGGCGGCTGGGATGTGGCAGTTCATGCCCGCCACTGGCCAGTCGTTTGACCTCAAGCAGAACGCATTCCGCGACGACAGGCGCGACGTGCTGGCGTCCACCCGGGCCGCGCTGGACTATCTGGAGCAGCTCTATGGCCGGTTCGGCGACTGGCATCTGGCCCTGGCGGCGTACAACTGGGGGCAGGGCAATGTCAATCGGGCGATCACGCGCAACCAGAAGGAAGGTCGGCCCACCGCCTACACCGACCTGACCATGCCACAGGAAACCCGGCAGTACGTTCCCAAACTGCAGGCGGTCGAGAACATCATTGCCAACCCTGGCCGGTTCGGCGCCGACCTGCCAGTGATCGGCAACCATCCGTTCTTTGACACCATCACCATCGACCGCGATATGGATGTGGCGCTCATAGCCCGTCTGGCTGAGGTGGACGAGGCCGACTTCAGATCGCTCAACCCCTCGCTCAACCGTCCACTGGTGATGGCAGCAGCCACTCCCAATATCCTGCTTCCCTGGGACAACGCTGAAATATTCGAGCGAAACATCAAGGGCTATACCGGGTCGCTCGCGACCTGGACCGCCTGGGTGGTGCCCACCACCATGAGCCCGGCGCAGGCGGCTCAGCGCGTCGGCATGACCGAGTCGCAACTGCGCAGCGTCAACAACATACCGCCACGCATGATGGTTCGGGCCGGCTCCAGCCTGATCGTGCCCCGAAACGGTCAACGCAATGCCGATGTGCCTGAACACGTGGCCGACAACGGCCGCCTGGCCTTTCAGCCCGAGGGGGGCAACCTGCGCCGGTTGCGCATCAAGGCGCACAAGGGCGACACGGTGGCGGTGTTTGCCCGTCGCCATGGCGTAAGCCCCGTCAGCGTCGCGCAATGGAACGGCATGAGCGTCAATGCGCGCCTCAAGACCGGCCAGTTGCTGACGGTGATGAAGCCCCAAGGTGCAGCCAAATCCACGGCATCCAGGACCAGGAAGGCGTCGGTAACGAGGGCCTCTACCCAGAAAAAGCCGGCAAGAACGACCTCTGCTTCGCAGGGCAAGAAGCGCGCAACCCGCTAGCGGCAGCTTCAGGCACGGAAGCGCAGCTTGGCCCTTCTGGCGAACTCGTTGGTGTAGGTCCGCTCCAGCGGCACCTTCTGGAGTTGCCCGGAATCGTCCAGCTGGGACAGCACCCGGGCCGCCACGAGTGGTCCTCGCTCGGGCATGATCCCGTCCGGTGCCCAGGCTTCCCTTGCGCGCGCGAAAGCGGCGAGGTACAGCGCCCTGTCACCCCGGAAGTACGCTTCGGGCACCACCTTGATGATGTCCGAGGGCCCGGCGGTCTGAAGCCATTTGAGCGCCATCACCACCGCATCGACCAACGACTGACAAATGCCCGGTTGCAGCCTCGCGAAATCCTCAGGCACACACAGGCAGCCTGCCGGCATGGGTCCGCCAAAGACCTCCTCGCTGCCGCGCGGTGTCCGCGTGTCCGCCACCACCCGCATGACCCCCTCCTGCTCCAGTTGCGTCATCACCGGATCCGGATAGCAGAGGGCGTCGACCGCACCGGTGCGGAACGCATCGGCCGCCTGAGCAGGCTCGGGCAAGGTCATAAAGTGCACCTCGGTGGCAGACTGGATGCCTGAGCGCGCCATCAGCAAGCGGGCCATGCGATGAGGGCCTGACCCGGCCGCCGGAATGGCAATCCGTTTGCCCCTCAGGTCACGCCAATCACGGAAATGCCCCAGCGTGCGGATCGAAACTCCCAGCACCAGCTGGGGTGCCCGGCCCTGAAGCACGATGGACTGCACGCGGTGTCCGCGTGCCTGCAGCGCAATGGCTGCACTGAACGGAACGGACATCACCTGAGCCGCCCCAGACAACACCAGCTGGGCCGCCTGCGACGGGTCGGCCTTCTCCCGCACCTGCACGTCCAGCCCCTGGACGGTGAAGTACCCCAGCCGTTCGGCAATGGTCAGGGGAAGGTAACAGAAGGCCTTTCTGTCCTCGACTGCGATCAGCACCCGCGCGCGGCTGCGGTCGCCCACACCTGCCGGCCGGACCGGCCCACTGTCGGCGATCGCACTGAAAGCGAGCGCCGATCCAGCGGCCAGACAAGCGCGCCGACTCCACATGACTGCATCCTTCCTGGGTTTGCGGTTTCAACGTCTGCGGCCGAAAACTGCCACCGCAACCGGTGGCATGAAGACTAGAAGATTGAGCAGAAATGCGCATCGGGTCCAATCCCGACCGGGTTTTCACCGACGCGCGCTGCCGGCCAGCGCGAGCCCGACGCGGCGCCTAGCGCCGGTCCACCAGAGCGTGGGCAATGGTTCCCAGATCAACGTACTCCAGCTCGCTCCCGATGGGCACGCCCCGCGCCAGGCGGGTCACCTGGATGCCGCGTCCCTTCAAGGCTTGCGCAATGACGTGCGCGGTCGATTCCCCCTCCGCCGTGAAATTGGTGGCCAGGATGACCTCTTTCACCCGGGACTCGTCAGAACCCGGGCTTCCATCGACGCGGTCCAGCAGCTGCTGAAGGCCAATCTCGCGCGGGCCGATGCCATCGAGCGGATTGAGCTTGCCCATGAGCACGAAGTAGAGCCCCTTGTAGGCACCGGTTCGCTCCATGGCTGCCTGATCGGCGGGCGACTCGACCACGCACAGAAGGCTGTGGTCACGCCGTGGATCAAGGCAGGTGGAACAGACGTCGTGCTCGGTGAAGGTGTGGCACAGCGCGCAGTGGCGAACATTGGAAACCGCCTGCTCCAGCGCACGGGCCAACTGCAGGGCTCCAGGGCGGTCGTGCTGCAGCAGATGATGGGCCATGCGCTGCGCCGATCGCACGCCCACCCCCGGCAAGCGCCGCAGCGCCTGCACCAGCAATTCCAGCGACGCGTGGTCGGCCATTCAGCAGACGCTCAGTCGCAGATCAGGGCCGGGAATCGAGGCCGGGCTCAGAAGGGAAACTTCATGCCACCGGGAAGACCAGGCATGCCAGCGGTCAGCTTGCCCATTTTTTCCTGTGTGGTTTCCTCGGCCTTGCGGACGGCTGCATTGAAGGCCGCAGCCACCAGGTCTTCAAGCATGTCCTTGTCGTCGGCCAGCAGACTCGGGTCGATCGTGACCCGCCTGACGTCGTGTTTGCAGGTCATGAGCACCTTGACCAGACCGGCACCGGACTCACCTGTGACCTCGATGTTGCCCAGTTCATCCTGGGCCTTCTTCAGGTTGTCCTGCATGGCCTGCGCCTGCTTCATGAGGCCGGCGAGTTGTCCTTTGTTGAACATGGCAATCCTTGTCTTGAAAAGTGTTGTGAATCCGGGATGGCGTCTCGTGCCGACGTCAGTCACCGACCGGCCGCAATGTACCCGGCACGATTTTGCCGCCAAAGTCGCGCATCATGGCCTGGACGAACGGGTCGGCCAGGATCAGCCGTTCCGCCTCCTCCTGCCGTTGCCTGGCCAAGGCTGCGGCGCGCAAGGACGGCGAGTCGGTGACGGGGCCGCTGCGCAGCACCAGCTGTACGGCATGGCCATGTTGGGCCAGAGCGGCCTCCAGGCGCTCCCGGGTGTTGCCCTGCCCCAGCGATTCGTGCTGCACCTGAAGCGTCCACTGGTCGCCCTGGCGCTCCACCAGCTGCGACTGCAGGGCGAGCTCGCGCACCAGCGCCGTGATCGCTTCACCGCGCACCAGCGCCTGCACCGTGTCGTTCCATAAGGTGCCTTCCTCTGTCGGCTTGAGTTCCCCCTGGCGCCTGGCGGAAACCGCCGGCTCGCGCCCGGACCGGGCAGGTGCCTGCAGGTCCCTGACCGGTATGGACAGCACCTGTACCATGGAATCCCCAGCGGGAAGCGGCGGGAGCCGGCGGTGGTGAAGACTGCCAGGGAGGCAGGCTGGCCAGGTCGGCGTCGGTCAATGAAGGAGCGGCCCATGGGGAAGGCCTGAGGACGTCGGCAGCTGCTGTCACCTGCGTTCGGGACTCCGCCTTGTCCATCGTGACAGATGACACCGTCGCAGGGTGGACGGGGCTCGGGGTTGAAACTGCCGCGTCAGTGGCCGCATTCAGGCTTTTTTTTTCCGTCGTGGGACCCGATGCGGGCTTGAAAGCGAGCAGCCGCAGCAGGACCATGGTGAGTCCTGCGTATTCGTCGGGCGCCAACCCCAGT
>JALOSN010000005.1 GCA_025458415.1 Hydrogenophaga sp. | reverse complement strand
GGCATCACCCCACCGCTGACCGAGTGGACCCCCTCCATCGCCCCGGCGGGCATGGCGTGGTATGACGGGCCCCTGTTCCCCGCCTGGCGCGGCAGCCTGCTGGTGGCCGCCCTGGCCGAACGCAGCGTGCGCCGCGTGCCCATGGGCAACGACCGCACCCCCGGCCCGCAGGACGTGCTGTTCAAGGAACTGGGCGAACGCATCCGCGATGTGCGGATGGGGCCGGATGGCGCGGTGTACCTGCTGACCGACAACGAGCAGGGGCGGGTGTTGCGGGTGGTGCCGTCTGCACCCTGAGCGGCACCACCAAACGGGGTGCAGCGCGCCTCAGACCGTGGTGCCAGACAGCTTGAAGGGCGCCTGCATCCACCACCTGTTGCGCCTGGGTCCGCCAGCTGGGGGCGGGCCCGAGAGCACAAAGCATCTGGGCTGCGCTGAATCTGGATTCCTGCCTGTAGTGACAACACTAGGGAGGATTCTCTGCTGCTGAATAACCCAGGTCTTCAAAGGGCCTTCAACTCTCAATGGGTACCACCCATTTTCCGGGTACACAGAAAGGCCACTTCTCGCGCGCCCAACGTGGGCTTCGACGGTCCGGAGTTGGCCATCATGCCGCGATAAATCATGCCCTCCCCAGCCGCAGACTTCCCGATGAACAACTTCCCAGGCTCGATCGGTGTGCCGGGTGTCTCAGGGAACTGCTTTTCGAAAGTCCTCTTTAGTTCGTCGTATTTGCCGTCGCAAAGCTGCCCGACCACCATGAGGACGCCGAATGCACCGACCACATTGGCTTGATCGATACAGATTCCTCCGGAACGGACAGGTTTGACCAGATCGAATCCGTCTTCCGCGGCCGTTGCCACTTTGAACCCTTCAGACTGGATCAACGCGAAAGCCTGCTGCCCGGTGATACTCGAATCACACGTCAGTACACCTACGGGGTCCGCCGAGCTGGGCTCTGAGGCGTGTGCCGAAAGTGCAATCATCTGAGCCAAGACGAACAGCATCGTCCGACATCTCAAATTGCGGTGTCGCATGTATGGACTCCGAGTGCGCTGCACGGTGCGGATGTGGTGACCTGCCATATGCCTTGCTCGCTCGGCTGGTCAATACCAAGTTTGCAAGAAGTCACCGCCTGGCATCAAGTGGCGTGGCATGCCTCCTTCAAAGCGCTCGATGTCCCAGCCGAACAGAACGCCGTCAGTTTTGAGCCGGAACTTCAAGCGCAGCCCGCCACCGTTTCTTCGGATTTCGTCTACGACTTCATCGGGGATGCGGCTCGCAATGGGAATGGTGTAGTCGCCGACAATTTGCGCGCTGTATCGAATGCGCCCCGCTTGATCGCGGTACCCTTCTGAATCGTTTTCCCGCCAAGTCACCCTCACGGTCTCTGGAACTTTGCCACCTGGAAAGGACATGATCCCTCGATTTCTTTGAACCATCCGCGATTTCGCAAAGAACGGCACCTCACTGCCATCAGAAAAGAACTCGACGCCTACCATTTCCGCGCCAGGTACCGCATCAACCACCAAGGTCAAGCCCATCCCTCTGAACCGGTCACCTGGAGAAGCTGGCGGACGGCTCATCGCGAAGGCACCCTGGCCGATGACGCTCGAAGCGAGGGGCAGCAACATCAGCGCCGCGCTCAGTCTACGCTTGAGATCTTGCATGGTCATTGCACTGTCAGGTTGCCCAAGTTGTAGCCATTGTCGCGAAGCCACCGCAGATAGCGGGCCATGTCTACCATGCCGGTGCGGTCGTTCAACCCTGGTTCTCGTGTCACGCTGCCGTCAGCATTCATGCCAGGCGGGTCATAGCGGATGAACTGGCCCGTATCTGCATGGGTCATGCCGGTGCCCGTCATTTGCCGCTGCGTACCGCCCGCACCGCCGCGCACCACCCTGTCTTCACTGCAACCTGGACCACTTAGGCAGTACTGGTTGTCGCTCTTGTCGTGAATAACAGCATTGCCGGGAACGGTATTGGCTGGGTCGTTCCTCATGTTGACGCCGGCATCGCGCGCTTGTTCAATCATCCAGCTGAGAGCCACTTGCGAGAGTTGGTTGTCTGTGGCATAGCCGCCGCCAATATCGGCGTGCGCCCCGATGAACCCCATCTCAATGCGTGTTTGACCGACCGGCACGGTACCTTGCATGATGGACTCCAGCGGGAAGGCGCCGGTGGAACCGGGCATGCGGCGGAAGGTATTCCCTCTGTATTCGTTCAAAGCCACAGCGTGGGCCACATGCTGGAATCCCGGCACGATACCCAGGTTGTAGCCGGTTCCACTCAGGTTGGTTGAGAGCACGGTGTCCCAGAGACCCATGAAACGGAAATTGATCATCTGGCAGCGCTGTACTTGCTGTCCATTGGCGTCTGTGATGGTGTAGCGGTACTCCCCGTTCCGGGTGGCAGCGTTGATGCGATTGGCAAATTCTCTCGCCTGCGCGGCCCCTCGACTAAAGCCTATGATGTCCACATCCATCAGACTGGTGTCATCGGTCAACAGCTCAGCCTCGGCATTGAAGTACTGGATCATTCGGTCAATTCGATCCGGTCCGGTGTAGTTGGCGCCCATATCGACAGTGGACGTGTTGCCCCAACTCCAGTGGATGTCCCCACCAAACCGTGCATCTGTCTCCCGATGGCGGGTGCCGACACCAGATACGTATCGAAAATTTCCATCGTCATAAAGTTGCAGGAACTGCCACACGTTGGAAATCCCGTTGTCCAGTTCATTGAGCGTCGCTTGATCGTTGGTATTCCCCGTCCCATCAAACGCAAACAGGATCAACCCCGGGTCGGGCGTCAGGTACTGACCCAGCTGTGGGTCGTAGTAGCGCTGGCGGTTGTAGTGCAGCCCGGTCTCTTCGTCCCACACCTGCCCGGGCAGGCGCAGGTGCAGCGTGAAGCCCTGCGTGGCTTGCACCTGCGCTGCGCCGAAGGGCGCGTAGCGGGCGCGCCAGATAAGCTGACCCTGCGCGTCGGTGGCCGCCTCGGGGGCGCCCAGGTGGTTGGTGTGCAGCCAGGCGATGCCTTCTTCTGAGCCCAGCCAGCTATTGATGGCGCTGCGCACATCGGCCCATACCTGGGCCAGGCCCGCTGTTTTACCGGCCAGAGCCTGCCCAGCCGGGCTGTCGATCACCGCCAGCGGGATGTCGGCCAGCCACACGGTCTGGCGTGTGATTCGATGCGCAGGCCCCGATGGTCGTAGCGGTATTGGGCGATGGGTCGGGCTTCACCCCCCACTTTTTCCCGCACCTCGACCAAGCGCCCCAGCGCATCCCAGACGTACTCGCGGCTGCCCACCTGATCGGGCTGGCCGTTGGCGTTATAGCGACTGGGCTGGCCGTGCAGGTTCAAGCGGTGGCTTTGGCCCTGGAACTGGCTGCGCACCGTGCCTGTACTGAGGTCGGTCTGGTCAGCGGTGCCTTCCTGGCGGAGCACGCGGCGCTGGGTCGTGTCGTAGGCGTAGCGCCAGACCGCCTGTTCCTGGGCGGACGCCTGTTCTGCGCCAGCGTTCAAGGCCACCGGGCTGATGCCGTCCATACCGCTCTGGGCAGCGGCGCCCAGGCTGGCGCGCACACTGGCCACCAGTTGGCCGGCGCCGTTGTAGGCATGGCTGTGCTGGTGTTGCTCGCTGGCGCTGCCGGCGCGCTGCTGGCTGTGCAGCAGCAGCCCCTGCGGGCTCCAAAGGTAGCGGTGGTCGATGAGGGCCTGCGGGTCGTGCGGCAGGCCCAGTGCGCCCGGCAGGCTGCGCTGCTCTGAAGAAGGGTCAAGTGCAGCGGGTGGCACCGCCTGCGCATGCGCCGCCGGGATGCCCAGCAGCCGCTCGATGCTCTCCTTCGGGGTGCGTCCCATGAGCCCGATCGGGGCAGGGGGCCCTTGCCGCACCTGCAGCGACGCCGGGCGGCGGGCCTGGGTCTGGCGGTACACCACCCGAGCCAGGTCCCCGCTGGCGCTGCGTTGGAGGAGGGCCTCGATGCCGTTGCCGCTGGTGTAGCGCGACAGGCCCACGAGATCGCGCTCGAAGCCGCTGGCCAAGGTCTGCTCACGCTCCAGCCAGCGCAACCAGGGTGTCTGGATGGTCTGGCGCTTGAGGGCGACAACCTGGTTCTGGCCGTTGCGCTCGTAGGCCACCCGGCTGCCATCGGGAAGGGTGCTGGCCACCAGTTGGCCGCGCTCGTCGTGCTCGTAGCGGGTGATCGCTGTCAGCTCGCCCTGCGGCGTGTTCAGCGTGACGATGCGCGCCGTGCGCAACCCGCGCGCATCGGTCTCGAAGCGCTCGCGCTGCGTGGGGTGAATCACTTCCAACAGGTGCCGCACGCTGTAGCGCCATTCGGTGGTGCTGACCTCACCGGTGCGGGCATCGGTGACGTGCTGTCTCAGGATGCGGCCCTGCACATCGTGGGTGTACTCGGCCCGGTGACCCAGGGCATCGGTCATGTGGACCAGGCGGTTGGCTTCGTCGAAAGCCCGGCGGATGTCGCCCCGATCAGGGCTGCGGGTGAGGACGGTTCGGCCGAAGTCGTCGGTAAGCGTTCGGGTACCGAGGGCAGCGCCGTCCGGGTTGGGGGCGCTGGCAGCATCGGCACTGCCGAAAGGCGTGGCCGCTGGCATTTGGCGATTGCGCCCGGCGTTGTCGCTCAGCCGGTTCAGGCGACCCAGTTCGTCGTAGACGCGATCCGTGACCTGGGCCATGCGGGCGTTGTGGCGCGCGCTTTGCAGCAACTGCCCCTCGCTGTCGTACTGCCAGGACTGCAACATCCCCAGCGCACTGGCCCGCCACAGCAGGTGGCCTTGGGCATCGAAATCCATGCGTTCGGTGGGACGGGCGCCCTGGTCGGCACGTGCGCCATCCTGGGTGCCAGCATGGACATCGCCGTCGAAGCTCTGCACCGGCTGGCCCAGGGCGTTGTACTGGAAGCTCTGCACCTGCGGTCGCGTCCAGCCCGACCCCTGGCTGCTGAGGCGCAGGACCCGCAACTGCGGGTTGTAGGTCCATTCGGTGGCAAAGCCTGCCTCGTTGACCACGCGCTGAACCAGGCCGGTTCGGTCATTCTGGGTCAGCGTGCTGCTACGGCCGCCGGGGCTGTGCAAAGCCAGCATGTAGCGCCCGCGCTGATCCCATTCGAAGGTGGTGATGTCGGAGTCGGCCGGGGTTTGGGTGGGTCCGTTGGGCAGGGGTCCATCCACCTGCGTGAGCAGGCTCACCCCGTTGATGCGGCTGTGGGTATAGGTGGTGCTGCGCTCGATGCGGCTGGCCTGTTGCGGGTTTCTGGCCAGTGCCCCGCCGGCATCCAGCGGGCTGAAGCCCGTCTCCGTGAGCTCGGTCACTTGCCCGGCCTCGTTGTAGCGCAGTTGCAGCCGGTGCTCCTGCCCCGCCACCACACTGGGGCGGGCAATCAGCGTGGGTTTGTCCACCCAGCGGCTGTCGGCGTATTCGTGGCGTTCGATGAGCTGAGGCGGCTGGGCCTGGCCATCGATGTACCGAATGTGTTCGATGCGCTGCGTGCGGCCCTGCGCGTCCAGCCGGTGACGCACGGTGGCCAGCGCCTGCGGGCTGCCTTGGGGCTGGCCGTCCTTGACGACCACCGGGCTGAGCGTGGTCTGCTCGATCAGGCGCCCCAACGCGTCGTAGTCCCAGCGCAGGTTGACCGGCCCGCAGCGGGCGCAGCCGGCACCCACAGCCTGCATCAGGCGGTATTGGCCGCCGATGATGCGGTGCGTGTACAGCGTCTGCTGGCCCAGGCTGTTGGTCAGCAGGGTCTGGCCGGCTTTGTGGGGCAGCGCCGGCTGCAGGATCTGCACCTGCACCTGCTCGGGGCCGCTGTGCCCCGGCTGTGGCAGCTCACCGCGCACGCTCAGCGTGGCCTGGCCGCGTTCGTTGTAGCGGTAGCTGGCCAGTCTCTGCTGCAGCGTCTGGCCGTCGGTACCGGTGCCCAGCACGCTGATGCCGGTGAGCGCCTGCGGATGGCGCGGGTCTTCATGGTGGTACTGGCGCGTGATGCTGCTGGTGCTGTGCACCCGGTTGGCAAAGCTGGCTCTCATCGACCTGGGTGGGCAGGCTGACCTGGGTCAGGTTGGCGCCTTCGTGCCGGTAGGCAAAGCGCCCCACCGGGCTGTCGATGCTCTGCACGCCGGTGAAGACCACCAGCTCACTGCTGCGCTCAAGGCCACCGGCGGGTGTCTGAGCTGCCCGGGCCTGTTCGGCCTGGCGCACCTGGCTGCGCCCGCCGTGGTTCAGGCGCAGGCTGCGGCCCTGGGGGTCGGTCACGCTCAGCAGCTCGCCCCTGGGTCCGCGGGTGAGGGTGAGCAGCGCACCGCTGGCGGCCCGGATCTGCACCAGCTTGCCGCTGCCGTCAAAGTGCAGCTGGCGCCCGGCGTGTTCGCCGTGGGTCCAGTGCCAGATGTAGGAGCGCCCTCCTCGCGCGTCGGCAACGATCTGCACCCGTCCCTGAGCCGGGTCAGCTCCGGTGCACTGGCTGGGGTTGGCAGGGTCAATGTCAAAGATCAGCCGCGCGCCGTCGGCCTGCAGGATCTGCACTGTCTGCCCCACCACATGCAGATCGGTCTCGTAGGACAGACGCCAGCCCATGCCCAGCTGCCCCACCACATGGCGGTGGCCGCTGTTGTAGTGCCGCACGATCTCCAGCCCCAGCTCGCCAGGCAGTGCCGGCAGGTCCACCTCCACCACGTACTTGTTGCCGTTGGTCAGGTTGATGGGGTTGCCCGCACCGCTGTTGACCCCACTGGTATTGCCCAGCGAGGCCGGCCCCTGCCCGCCACAGGGAGCCCCTGCCACCGGGGCCGTGCACATGGCTGCACCACCGCCACCGCCCGAGTTCCCCGGTCCCAGTATGCCTCCCAGACCTCCTCCACCACCACCGGGTATGGGGGTGAAACCACCGCCACCCCCAGTGGACTGCGCCATGACCAACGGGTTGTTCAAGGCAAGGGCGCATGCAAGAACCGACAGCGCCCGTAGAGAGGACCTAGCGAAAGCCGGACAGTCCGTCCCATTGCCTGCCGGAGCAGGCAAAAAAGGTCCACCGCGGGCGACGCGAGACGCGTGGGGATTGATGGTCATGCTGAACTCCCTGAGATCTATTTTTTTGTGGGGATGAATGCCGATGCACGGCAGCCATGCGCGAGGTCGACAGCTCAACCTTCACACAGCGGTGAGCAGTTGGGGTCGCCGGGTGGGCATCCGTAGAGCGGTGGGGTTCCGGTGCCCCCACCAGGCGCTCCGCCTCCACCCGGAGGCAAAGTCGGGTCCACAATCACGGTGCAGCCGGCCGTGATGCAATTGGGAGGCTGAATGGGCGGGTTGACGGGCATGCCGGGATCGGTCGGATTGCCGTTGTTGCCCTGCCCGGGCATGGACACCGTAACGTCGGACTCGACAGGGTCGCTCTGCATCTGCAAGGTGACGTGCGTCACCAGAGGGATTCGCCGTTGTGTGTACAAGGCCGTGACGAACGGGTCGCGGCCGGTATCGTTCCAGCGCATCATGAACTGCATGACGGTGCTGGCCAGCGGAACCCTCAGCTCATAGCCGTGCGTGATCTTGAGCTTGATGAGGTTGGCGTCCTGAATGTTTTGCCCCGAGCTGGCTCCAATCGACCGGGCGTCCCTGAACCCCAGGTTGGCATTGGGGATCGCGCGTCGCCCACCGTACCGGCTGGACAGGGCCGGATCAGACCAGTCGTCGTAACTCTCCCGGATGGGATTGAGCAACTCGATGCGGGTGTTGAGCGCCACGTCGGCATGGGCCCTGGCCAATGCCTGCGCCAGTTCAGTGCCACTGCGCCCGCCGCCATAAAGGGGAACGAGCGCCCGGGCGTAGGCCTGCCGTGCCGATGCCAGGTTGGCGTGGGCCACACTTCCCTCACGTGCGGCCATGAAGCCGGCGTGATTGACCATGTTCTTGGCGTTGAACATGAGGGCGTACTGCAGCACCAGCGTGCCCAGCAACACCAGCAGCGGTCCGACCACCGCAAACTCGATCATGGCACTGCCAAGCATTCGCCGGCGCCCAGGCCGGCGATGGCATATCTTCTTCATTGTTCTCTCCCCTCAAATCCATGGCGGCGGCTCCGCCGCCTGCTCAATGGCGCAAAACACGCATCACTCGCCGACCTCCACCCAGTCACCTGGCGCCATGCCAAAGGCGGCAACACAGCCTGCCGGCAACTCCAGCGCGTGATCGCTTCGCAGTACCGTTGCCGAATCACCCGATCCGCAACGCCACCGCCGCCCCCAACTGACACCCCACGGCTTGAGACGGGCGAGGTGCGTGACGCGGTACCGGCGCAGCCCGTCCGGCTCGGTTCCCGGGGTCAGATGGAGGTAGGCAATATCCAGTGCATAGCGCATGAAAAACCCGTGAACACTGGGGCAGCGGGGTATCAGCAGTCCCTGTGCGACTGGCTGCAATTGCAGGGGCTGGGCCAGCATCAGCCCCCGAAACCGGGACCAAGCGCTGCGGGCCGTTCTGACCGACAGGGCAAAACGGCCGCGATCGGTCAGCACATGAGCGGATTGATCGAACTTCATGGTGGCCACGCTTCAAAGCCCCGAGTGCATGAACTTCATGACGATGGGGAAGAACAGCACGATGAAAGTGCATGGAAATATGAAGGTGATCAAGGGAAACAGCAGCTTGACCGGCGCCTCCATGGCCAGCTTTTCTGCCCTCAGAAAACGCTCGCTGCGCCGCTGGTCCGCCTGTGCACGCAGCACCGGCCCCAGGTTCATGCCCATGTTCTCTGCCTGGATCACGGCACTGACAAAGTTCGTGACGCTGCCTTCGCCCAGCCGCTCGGACATTCCTCGCAGGCTATCGGCCCTGGACTTGCCGGCGCGCACGTCCCGCAACACACGCTGGAACTCGTCACGCAGTACGCCTTTGGGCCCTTTGGCCACGGCCTGGTGGATGGCGCCTTGCAGGTTGAGCCCCGCCTCCACACACAGGGTGATGATGTCCAGAAAAAACGGCAAGGTCTTCATCAGCTCAGCCCGGCGCGCAGCCAGGCGATCCCTGAGCCAGATGGCCGGGTAGGCAAACCCGAGCAGGAAACCCAGCGCCGCCACCTGCCCATACGCACTGATGGCGAACGGCTCACCACCCGCACGGCCAGCAGCAAAGGAGTCAAGCACCCAGCTGAACAAGAGCGCGAGCACCGCCCCGCAGACCAGACGGCTGGCGGTGAACTGGGACGGCGACAGGCTGTAATCCAGCCCGGCCTTTCTGAGCTTTTGCACCAAGGCTTGGTGGGCCTTGCCGCGTTGCAAAGGTCCGATGAAATGGCTAAGCCAGTGAATAGGCCACCACGCCAGCCTAAAGCCTGGTGGCGGCGGGTCCTTGTACTGGCGGTCTTCCGGGGGCACGTCGGCCACGGCTCGGGACACCAGCCAGACGATCAGGGCCACCGACAGACCGATGGTCAGGGCCAGAAGCCAGATGATGAGGTTGTGGTCTTCAAACATGGGGCAGGTCCTCAGACGTCGATCGCAACGATCTTGCGGATCACATAGATTCCCATCACCTCCAGCAACCCGATGACCACCAGAGTGGCCCAGCCGATGCGGGTGTTCCACATCAGCGACATGGCTTCCGGCTCCATCTTGTTGAGAACCATCATCAGAACAAGCGGCAGCAGTCCGACCACCCACGCCTGCAGCTTGCCCTGGGCGGTCAGCGCACGGATCTTGCCTTCCATCTGGAGGCGGCTCCGAATGGTGTGGGCCGTGCGCTCCAGGGTCTCGGCCAGGCTGCCTCCGGTCTCGGTAGCGATCCGCGTGGCCGACACCACCAGGGTCGTGGTCTGGGTGGGAACCCTGCGGTTGAGGTTGGTCAGTGCCTGCTCCAGCGTGACCCCCAGGCGCTGCTCGCGCAGCAACAGCGTGAACTCCTGGCTCAGGGGCGGCTGCGATTCACGCACCAGTTGCTGGACAGCCGAGCTCAGGCCAACACCCGCGCGCATACCACCGGACAACATCATGAGCGCGTCGGGCAACTGCTCTTCGAAGGCCACCAGACGTCGGGCCCGCAGCCAGCGGTAGATCAAACGCGGCATCAAGGCCAGCGACGCAAAAACAACCAGTGCGATCAGGGCGCTTCCCGTGACCATCCAGACGAGGGCGCCGCCCAGCGCCATCAGTGCGATGTTGGCAGCGAACAGCTTGCGCGGATCGATGAAGAGGAAGAACTCCTGGGCCTGGAAACGCGCCTGCGCGGTGAACGTGGCGCGGTACCTGGACAGGGATCCTGTGCCCACGTCGATGACAAACCACGCCAGCAACGCGGCCGACAGCGCGAAAATGACCGTGATGACGATGAGGATGGTTTCGCTGCTCATGCCGGACCTTCGTCAGCTGCCCACGAGCAGGCCATCATCGTGCCGGTCAGGCAGGCCCCGCGCTGGCTTGAAGATGCCCATGTCCAGCGCCTGTCCGGTCTCGCGCAATTCCTCGTAGAAGCTGGGCACCATGTCGCAACCGGTGAACAGCCCGCGGATCCGGCCGTACTCGCCGGTGTAGCCCTGGTTGTGAAAGCGAAAGATCTCCTGCAGCTGCACCTTGCCGCTCTCCATGCCGGTGACTTCGGTGATGCTGGTGACCAGGCGGGTTCCGCAGCCAAAGCGCGTCTGCTGCACGATGATGTCCACCGCACTGCTGATCTGCTCGCGGATCGCCTGCAAGGGCAGGTCCATGCCCGCCATCAGCACCATGGTTTCCAGCCGCGCCAGCGCGTCCCTGGGCGTGTTGGCATGCAAGGTTGTCAGAGAACCTTCATGGCCGGTATTCATCGCCTGCAGCATGTCCAGCGCCTCGGCTCCCCGGCACTCACCGACCACGATCCGGTCGGGTCGCATGCGCAAGGTGTTCCTAACGAGGTCCCGGATCAGGACAGCGCCCTTGCCTTCGACGTTGCTGGGCCGACTCTCCAGGCTGATCAGGTGGTCGTGGTGCAGCTTGAGCTCGGCGGCATCTTCCACCGTGATGATGCGTTCGTGCGGGGGAATGAAGTTGGAGAGGATGTTGAGCAACGTGGTCTTGCCAGACCCGGTGCCTCCCGAAACGATGACGTTCTTGCGCGCGACCACGCAAACCTCCAGAAACTGAGCCATGGCCGGGCTGATGGAGCCAAATCGGACCAGATCAGTCGCATCCAGCTTGCGTTTGGCGAACTTCCGGATGGTCAGGCAGGGGCCCTTGAGGGCCAGCGGCGGAATGATGGCGTTCACCCTTGAGCCATCCTTGAGGCGGGCGTCCACCATCGGGGACGATTCATCGATACGGCGCCCCAGTGGGGCCACGATGCGCTCGATCACGCCCAACACAGCCCGATCACCGGTGAATGCCAGCGGATGGCGTTGCAGCTGGCCCGCGCGCTCGACATAGATTTCGTCGAAGCGGTTGACCATGATCTCGCTGACGGATTCGTCCGCGAGCAGTTCCTCCAGCGGGCCAAGACCGATGGCCTCATCCAGCACCTGCCTCTGCAGATGCCGACGGTCGATGTCGGTCGGAATCTCGTCTGTCAGCGACTCGACAATCTGCGCGATCAGGGTGCTGGTTTCGGCGCGCAGGCGGTCGTCGGTCATCGCTGAAATGTCATGCCGGCGCAAGTCCATGGTTTCCAGCAAGGCCGCGTGCACGCGTTTACGCCATTCAAACTCAACCAGGCGCTTGCGGGGATCTGCCGCGAGGATCACCTGCCTGCCGACAGCAGCGGCATCAGATGAAGAGAACCCGGTGCCGGATTGAATTTTGTGCGTACGATCTTGTAAGGCCCCGATACCGTCAGTCGCTAGTCGATCGTGCTGGCCCGGAGCCCCCGAACCCTTCGGGACTTGATGGGCCCTGGCATCACCATCGTCGCCACCCAATGGACTGACCAGGATTTTGTAGGGACCAACGCCAATCACGTCGGTCCGCTTGAGCGGTCCGTACTGGATGTCGATGCGCGACCCGTTGACGTAGACACCACCGAACGCACCCATGTCCTCCAGCAATACACCCGATGGGGTCCTGAACACACGCGCGTGCTCTCGGGCCACACGCCAGCCTTCCAGCCGGATCTCGGCCTGTACCGCTTTGCCGATGACGCTTTCGTCAGGCGCCTGCAACTGCGACACCTGACCATCGGGCCCATGAATCTCGACATGCAACATGGTGATCGCCTGCGCTAGGTCAGTTGGCGGAAGAAGTCTCTTGGGCCACGGGCTGCAACCAGGGCGTGGCCAGCCAGCCTCGGTGGCCTTGGACATCGACCGCCGTCCAGGCGCCCCGGGGCTGAATGGCCAGGCGATGAACCACCTGTCCTTCGCTGAGCAACAGGGTGACCGGCGCGTTGATGTCGGGGGTCAGCAGCAGAGGCAGGCGCTGGGCGACCACCATGAGTTGGCCCGCCACGGCGATGCCGCCGAGCGTCAGGTATTGCCCCTGGGTAGCCGCAGGCACTGCCGGATTCGCGAGAACCTGCAAAGGCTCTGCAGGGCGGGGCTTGATGGTCAAGGTCAGCTGGGCAGGTTCGACCAGATGTTTGGCCACCCATCCCTTGACCTGGCCGCTCTGCACGGGTAGCCAGCTATCGGCGTGGGGCGTCTGTTCCAGATCCTCGCGAAGGGTAAGAACGGCATGACGGCCCAGCTGGAGCAGGGGCACTGCCGCCATGCTCGGATGGGCGCGCACGACCAGACCATGAACCCTGGACCGAACCGTGCTGCCCTCAGGCGGCTCGAACGAAACCGCCCGCAGTTCGGGTGTTGCCGCCCGCTTGGGCGCTGTAACGCCCTCCTGTTTCACCGTCGGGTGACTGGCTATAGGAGCGGACCCATCGGGCTTCGGCAACGACTCCTGTACCAAGCCGGACAGATCGGGCAGGTCGGGTCGACCCGTGTCCCGACCCGGCTGCAGGGGGTCGGATATGTAAGGCTGTTCACCCAGCCGTTCCGTCAGGCGATCGTGGGTTCGCTGAACGCGCCCGGCCATGCCCGGCATGGACGGGTCGACGATGGTCGGCGTGACGAAGACGACGAGTTCGGTTTCACGGTTCTGGAACTTCTTTGATCGGAACAAGGCCCCGATGACCGGGATATCGCCCAGACCGGGCACCTTGTCGATGTTGGTGGCGGTCTCCCGCTGGATCAGCCCGCTGAGGACAATGGTTTCACCACTGCGCACATTGAACTCCGTCTCCGTCTTGCGGGTCAGCAAGGCCGGGCCAAACGGGGTGCTCACCGACTGGTCGATGTTGCTGACCTCGGTGGTGATGGTGGACCGGACGTTGCCGCTGCTGTCCACCCTGGGCAGGATGTCAAGCTTGACACCATAGTCCTTGAACTCGACGCGCGGGCCTTCGCTGGTGGCCACGGCATAGGGAAACTGGCCACCAGCCAGGAAACTCGCCTTGGAACCGTTGCGCGCCGACAGCTGCGGCTGCGCCAGGACGGTTGTCCGACCCTGCTGCGCCAGCGCCTGCAGGGTTGCGTTCAGACCCAGGTTGAGGACAGACAACACATTCAGCCCGCTGGGCAAAATCACCGGGGCTCCATCGGCCCCGGAAATCGGTGGGGCATTGTTGCCGCCGGTGCCCTGGATATTGATCTGGTAAGGCCCGTCGCCGCCTCGCCGGATGGGTGACCAGATGCCCCCGATGGAAGCGCCGCCCGTGGCGTTCCACTTCAGGCCCAGTTCCTTGAGTTCAGCTGTCGGAAACTCGACCACCTTGACATCCAGCATCACCATGGTCTCGAATCCGAGGGGATTCGTGAAGTTGACGATCTGGGGATAACGCTTGCTCAGCAGTTCGATCCTGGCCAGGTCGGCGTCGGTGAGGTTGTTGCCTTCGACAATGACCTTATCGCCGATGATGGACGCCTTGGCATTGGGAATGGTGGCCAGGAAAGCGGCAATCTCGCGCGCGAACCGTCCGGTGTCGCCCGGCACGATGCTGATCTTGACGCGCTGGTGTCGGCCATCTTCATTCCATACGAAAAGGCTGCTGGTGCCTGGCGCATTGGCAAAGAGGATGATCTCCTTGCCATCCAGTGCGGCCGCATTGAGGATCGCGCCGTTACCCACGGCGATTCGCCCCACGCCAGGGGCGGGAAACACGCGCGACTCCCCCACATACATCTCGATCTCTGGTACCTGACCTTCATCGGAGGGCTTCTGGATCGGGGCATACAGGCGGTTGTCAATCGTCTTGACCGCCCGGCTGCGCTGGGGCTTGAGTTGTGGCGCGTAACCATTGACCGGCGCCACAAGTGCCGTCGACGCGTCGGACGATGGACTGCCAGTTGACTGGGCCTGGACTTGGGCGGTCAGCATGCCGAGCAGGCCCATGGCCAGGACCGGACGGAGCGCCGATGCGCAAACGGCGAGACATGGTGAACGGAAGGTTGCGTACATGGTCATGGGATTCAGCATGGCTTCGTCGTTCATTGGGCAACCGTTGGCTGTGCGCCCTGAACCACGGGTACAGTTCGGGTGGCAGGCTCGGTAACGGGCGCACCGGGCGAAGCGGCGCTGGCTTCGCGCGGTAGAGCGCTGGACAGCGCGACAGCCGCCGGGTCAAGCGAGGTCTCTCGCGTTCGTGCCCCCAGGCTGAGCCCTTCGGTCGGAATGCGTCCGCCAGCGCCGCCGTAGAGCACCGGCACAGAATCCCCATCCGACCTGGATGGACTGGGCCGACGACCCAGCAGCGAGGACAGGTCGCCCTGAAACACGGGCAGCGGCGTGGTGTCTGCAGGATTGCGAAGCAAGGCCGTAAGACGACCAGCCTCGCGGGCGATCACGACGGTTTGAGCCTGCTGCGGATCCGTGTTGAGCGTGACCGTCGAATAAAGGCGGCGCTCACCGCTCTTGGGATCATCAACCGATCTTTGCCCGGTGGCCAGAACGCGGACACTCTGTAGCAGCGGTACGGTGAGCTTACGCCCTTGCTGGTCCACCGTGACCAGCAGGTCGATCAGGTCACCTGGTTCCAGCAGTCCCGAGATGGAGTTGATCTCGTCGACCGCCACGGTGATGGCCCTGCGGCCCGATTCGATGCGGGCCGAAAACGTCGGTACCTTCTTGCCCTGGATCTGGCTCCACATGAGCATCTCACCAGCCTTGAGGTCGAAGTCAATGGCCTCTCCATCGACCGATCCGAACTGTTCTGGCAGTACGGCCCCGGACTGCGCAAAGTCGGCAGGGACGGCGCGCACAGCCAAGCTGTCGCTCGACAAAAGTTCGCCCCGCGCCAGATCGCGTTTGGCCACCACGATGTTCACCGTCCTGCCTTGGGAACGGGCCTCGATGTCGGCCAGGCGTCCCGACAGGTAGCGGCTGGCGGCCAGGGCGGCCAGCCCCCCGATGACAAGCGCAACGACCAACACCAGCCAGGTCTTGGTGGGCTTGAACGACTTCAAAGCGGAAAGATTCATGATTCACAGAGATACGAGCGGATGGCAACGGCTCAGGGGAGGGAAAAGGCGAACGCTATGCGGGTGTAGGCCAGTCGGAACGCGTCGATGAGCTGCTGCAGCACACTGGTGTTGTCGGACATGCCGATGCCCAGAGCCACAGCCAGCGCGGCGCAGACCACCACGTACTCCATGGAGGACTGACCGGACATTCGCGCGTGACGCCAGCAAGCAGTGCAGCGCATCATTTCCTCCGGTTGACGACCAGCACCAAGGTAGAGCGACCTGCTCGGTCACGCCCCAGGATCACGAGGGCTTCTGTTCCAGCATCCCTGAATGCCAAACGTTCAGCGCTGCCCACGGTGGAAGCTGCCCAGGACGCTCGCCGCCGGTCGACCTCTACTTGCACACGACTGACAGGCTCTTCGAGAAAGCCCTTCTCTTGAAACACGTGCCGAAAGTGCTGGACATTGAAGTCCAGGCTATGTGGGTTGACAGCGACCAGATGAACCGACTCATGGGTATCCGTGCTATCAGCGAGATGGCCCAGCACCTGAGAAGACAACGGCAGCTGGCTGGCCCAGTTGCCCACGCCATCGCGCATCGGCCCCGACCGCACGGCTTTGGGCTGGAGACTCATGACGGCAGTCACCACCTTGGTGGTGGAACCGGACGGGCTGCCCAGCAGACTTTCAAGCTCCACCGTGACGAAATGGGTGCCCTGACGCTGGCCCAGCACCGTCTTGCTGCCGACCTTGTTTTCCACCCATGAGCCCCCCAGTTCGTTGCGGTACCAGCGGCTGAGCTCCGGAACCGATAGCCCGGAGATATAGCCCGTGATACGCACCGGCACACCCTGAAGACGCATTTGGTTGCCAACGTCAAAGGTGCCGATGTGGGGTGGCGCCGGCAGTGAGGGCATGGCAGGTTCATCCGCTGGCACAGCCCACACCTGCAGCGGAACGATGGCAAGCCAGGCCAGCATGAGTCGGCTCAAGCCGCGGCCCCCAGGGAGTCGCAGCGGCTTCATTGGGTACGACCCTCACGGGCTCGCGGACGCAGCCGGTCGGCGGGCACCAGGTCGTCCCAGTCCTGCAGCTCACCGACGCGAGGCGGATCTACCTGATTCAGCTCGAACACCATGAAGGGCAGGCTCAGCACTGGCGTCACCGCGCCAACCGCCTGTGACACGGGAACCATGCGCTCGACACGGGTACGTACGGCGGCGCGGTCCCTGGCATTCCAGCCGTCCACGAGCAGGGTGGTGGATCGATCGATCCGCAGGTTGATCTGATCAAAAGGCTCGTAGCTGCGAATCCCGGCGGGCAGATTGGCCAGCGGCACGCTCACGCTGCCACGGTACAGAGGGGTGTCGGTAAGGCCAAACAGACCGGCCACACCCCTGAGCAACAAGGTACCGGACGCACCGGCGGGCGCCACGCTCACCCCCACGGTGTTGATGTCGCGGATGAGCGCCGTGCCATCCGGACTGCGCCAGAACAGGTTCTGGTGGGCCAGGAAGTTGCCCGCCGCATCGTTGGAGCGAACGGGCGCCTCGATGTTGCTGAAGAAGCGCCTGCGAACCTCTTGCGCCAGCTGCGCCGGGTCTTTGGTTCCTCCGGTCGACGGATTGTTGGTCGTGGCATCAAAAGCCGCGTACCGGCTCGCCATCTGGGTCGCATGCCCCACGTCCTGGTATTTGGCAATGACCGGTAGGAGCAGGAACAGCGGCACAATGGCCAAGGCCGCCACGAGAAACTCGGTCAGGGCCTGACCGGACTGGCTCCGGCGCCCAAGGGGGGTGCGCATGCAAGGCGGTTGGCAGATGGTCATGGGCGCCTCCTCAACCTCAACGGAACGAGAATCCCTGGGTACGGGCGAGGTCGAGCATGTCGCTGCCCACGGTGATGTTGCGGCGTACTTCGACGGCCCTGATGTCAGAGAGCACCTCGCCCGAGGGAACACTGGTGCCACGGCTCTCCAGCACAATGCCCCTGCGATCCGGCCCGCCACGGTACACATAGGAGCGCCAGTCTTCCGATTCCGGCCGGGCTTCAATGCACTGCACGGAACGGATGCCCATGATTTCGGTGGCGGTGCGCACGCAACGGCTGTCCGGATCAGCACCCAGAACCTCCATCTGCAGACGCAAAGTCGGCAGGGGAACCACTGGGCCCTGACGGGTGGAATCGCATTGGCCCTTGGCAGTGCGGGTGCGCACGTTGAGCGAACAGACGCCCCGCGGGTGGTGCACTACCAGCTCGGGCTTGATGGCCGTCCATTCAAGCTCACAGCGTGGGTTGATGATCAGCACCTCCCCCGAGGTGTATTGGATCAGGTGGGTGGCCGTGTAGTAATCCTCTCGCCGCAGACGCGAAATGGGCGATCCCTCAGGCGGCAACTGAACCGATCGCCCCATCATTTCGCACTTGGCCTGTGTGTCACGCAGAAGTCCGTGCCCCATCTGACTGCCCACGCCCTCCAGCCTGACGTAGTGGGCCGCCACAGGTCGGCCACCTGCACCCGCGAACGGAAACCGCTCTTCCTGGGCCTGGACAAATGACGCACACAGCAGGACAAGCAGTGCAACGACACTGTCTTTCATGGTGATCGGGCATCTGGGGACTGGCTTCATGGAGTGACACCCTGGCGCATCCACTCGCCGAGGGCATTCGAGGGCGCCAGGCGCACCTGCCAGTAGGGGTTGAACAGGCTGCCGAGTTCGCGGGGTCGACCGGACCGGAGGCCCCATCGGTTGTCGGCCTGGGCAAACGGACGCTCGAAATACACCTCGGACGTGGACACCGCCGCCATCACGTTGCCGGCCACCGTGGATTCATAGGCACCGATGCGAGAGTCCGAGCGGGTTCGAATCTGGCCCGTGCTGCTATCGGTGGTGCGCAGCTGGGAGCGATCGCGGGTCAGACGAACGCCGTGCCGCAACACCGGATCCTCGTCGCGACGCGTGTCAAGCCAGACGCGGTTGAGATCGTGGTAGGCAGGCAAGCCGCTGTAGCCCAGACCACTGCCAGAGCTTTCGGAAATCGCCCGAGCATGGGCCTGGGGGTTGTCAGACCTCGAACGGCCGAAGTGGGCGCTTCCAGGACTCTGGTCTTCCTCGTAGGCCTGCTCACCGCCCATGCCGGTGGCAACTTCTCTGCGGCTGCAATTCCAGGGCCTCTTGCCGCGGAAGTTGTAGTGGTAGGACTGGGTATCAACCGCCTGCCATTCGTCGAAGCCCAGCAGGACCGTGCCACCGCGCCGCCGGACCTCGTTGTGGCGCCAGTTGAACGGCAGGCAACTGGGCTCAGGAAGCGGAGCCCTTGATGTCCAGCTGCGCTGTCGGATGAACGGATCTGTGTTCGCGGCTTCGATGGTCACTTCGCGGAACCGCGTGCGCTCATCGTCGGCATAGCGGCGCACGAAGGGCGTCACGCCGCCATTGCCGTCGGCCATCCGGATCCAGTCATCCGGCAGGGTAGGTGATAGCAGATCGACCGATACCATGCCGTCGCCCGCGTAATTGGCGTCGGCCACCTCCCTCATGACGCGTTGCCGGTCCAGGATCAACCCTGCATTGATGGTGGTCTGGGCGACCTGAAGTAGCCCCTTGTTGACCTCAGCTGCGGCAATGACCCATGGCACAGCCGCCTGAAGGCCATCGGCCGCCAGGTCCACGGCTCCATAGAGGTTGGCCCAATACAGGGCGGCACACGCCACCAGGTAATCGGGGCCGTACTTCAACTGGCTGGCCGCGGCTGCCCAGTAGTTGCCATTGGCCGCCTGCACGCATTCGTTGTGGACCGTGGGCAGGTTTTCTGCCCAGGACTGCATGTAACCGGCCCATGACGAGAGGCTCACCATCTGCGCAATCAACACCTCGTTGGCAATGAGGGCGCGGTTGGAATAGGCATTGAAGTTTAGGGCGCGGGCATGGACAACGCCGGCGCTGTAGGCGACCGCGTCGGCGGTGTTGACCAGTTTGGTCTTTTCGCGGCTGAGCTGGCCCACGTTGAAGAAGAGGAACAATGCGGCCAGGCCCGCAATGAGCACAAACAGCCCCAAGATCAAGGCTTGGCCGCGCTGACGCCGCGCGGAGCAACCCAGGCGCTTCATGGCAGAACCAGGTTCGGTCTGACGCGAGTGGGCCGAACCGGATCAGCGGTTGGCGTTGGTGTTGTTGTTGTAGGTGGCCAGGCCCTTGGTCGCCTGACCTTCGTTGGTCGCGCCCTGGGCCGCCTGCTGGGCCTGTTGGATCTGGGCCTGGGCGTCCTGTCCGGCCACTTCGTTTGCGATGCCCGCGGTCTGGTTGCGGATGGTCTGACCGAAGAACTGGTACACCCCGATCGCTGCCACCGCAATGAGGGCGACGATGATGATGTACTCGGTCATGCCTTGACCACGTTGCTGACGGCGATGTGACAGATTCATGTGGACTCCTGAAGATTGTTGAAAACAAGCGCGAGGAGTGACCACCCGCAAGGCGCTATTCTTGCAAATAGCACTTATGCAGTATTTTTTCCTCCCCTTTGTGAACTATAGCACGGACAAAATCAGATAAAAGCGGCCTTATGATTAGTTTTGGGGAGGAAACGAAACATGAGCAGTCATACGGCCAGGCGCGAGTCAACGCGCCCGCAGGCTTGATGCCCAGCCAGCGGACAAACCCGCCACCTGCCGGTTCAGGCGGGTGGATGATCCCGAGCCGCCCAGCCAGCAACGCCTGGATGGCGGCAACGGGCTGCTTCCTGCTGGGCGCCGTCGCAACCGCTGGCTGGGCACCCCTGCAACAGGTCTGGATCACATGGCTGGCCTTTGCTGCGCTGACCGCCGGTGTTGTGGGCGCCCGACCGGCTGCACAGGCCGGGGTCAAGTGCCTGTTGTTCGGACTGGGTCTGCACGCCACCGGCCATGGGTGGGTCCACGAATCCTTGAGGCTGCACACCGACGCCGGACCGGTCTGGTCGGCGCTTGGAGCAGCGCTGTTCATCATGTATCTGGCGGCCTTTCTGGCCCTACCGGCTTGGCTCTGTTCGTGGGGATGGACGCGCTGGACCCGCCAGATCAACACCCATTCATCGCAAGGTCCCACCGAGACCAGCTGGTGTCAAGCACGAACGCATGTATTGCCCATGGCCCTGACACTGGCCGTGGGCTGGACAGCCGCCGAAGTGCTGCGTGGTCAGTTGTTCAATGGCTTCGACTCACTGGCCGCTGGATACCTTTTCACGGAATGGCCACTGCGGGGCTGGTTGCCCGTGATAGGGGTGTATGGAGGCAGCCTGCTTTTCTTGGGTAGCGCCTGTTTGGCTGGTGCACTTTGGCAAGCATCCAGGCGTCGCTGGCGAACCAGCGGCACCATGGCGGTCGCTGCGCTGGCGGCGGTGAGCATTCCCGGGGCCGCGCTCGACGCACAAAGCTGGACATCCCCGCTGGGTAAACCCCTCACGTTCCGCCTGGTCCAAGGTGGCGTACCCCAGCAGCTCAAGTTTGATGCGAACGAGCGTCTTCGGCAGGAAGTGGCCTACGTCGAGGCCATCACATCCGAGCCGGCCCAGCTAATCGTCACCCCCGAAACGGCCTTCACTGTGGACCCATCCGCACTGGACCCTGCGCTGATGTCGAGGCTTCGCGAATTTGGGCGGGCGACGGAAACACATGTCTTTCTGGGCATGCCCTTCATGGACGGTGCGGCCATGAAGAACAGCGTCCTGCATCTCGTACCCAACCGGCCTGTGATGCCCCGCTATGACAAAACGCGGTTGATGCCCTTCGGCGAGTTCGCGCCGGTTGGCATGGACTGGTTCACGCAGCGGATGAGCTTGGAACTGGACGATCAAACGCCGGGAGCACACAACCAGATGCCGTTCAGCATCCGCGCGGGCGAGGGCGTTATCCATATCGGGGTGCTGCTCTGCCATGAAGACCTGTCTCAGGTCGATGCTCGGCGCAGGGCCCACCAGGCCAGCCTGCTGATCAACCCCGGCAACCTGGCTTGGTTCGCCGGGACATTGGCATTGCCCCAACGCTTGCAGGTTGCCCAGGCCCGCGCCCTGGAGACCGGGCGCCCCGTGCTCCGCACCACCAACACCGGCGTCACCGCGCACATCGACCACAGGGGGCGTGTGATTGCGCAGTTGCCCACCGACAAACCGGCCGTCCTCCGTGGAGCCGTACAACCCACCACCGGGATGACGCCGTTTGCGCGCTGGGGAAACCGACCGATGTGGATGGTGGCATTCCTGATGGTGCTGGGTGCTGCTGTGGTGGCGCGGCGCGCGTCGCGATAACAGCGGGCATGGGCGTTCGCAGGAACAAGCCATTGCGCTCGTCCCGATCGGTATTCAATTTGTCGACATTGTGTTGACTCAACGTCCATCCGCTCCTGGGTACCAGGCGAATCCGCGCCGCGCCTGACACGCCAAAACCCCAACCCAATCAACCACTTCCGCTCACCGACCTCCCCGCCCGCCACCCTGGCACGGCGGTTGCACTGTGGGGCTCAGGCCATCTTGCCTTTGCCCTGTTTCAGAGGTCCCCATGAGCATTGAAGCCACCCTGATTTCCCCTGACCAGCTGGCCGCCCTGCAGGCGGCCGAGCCGGTGGTTGTCATTGACACGCGCGACGCGGACACCTACGCGGCGGGGCATGTGCCCGGCGCGGTCAACCTGCGGGAGATCTTCACCTTTCTGGCCACCTCCACGCCCGAGGGCCTGCAGGAACTCAAGGCCACCTTTGCCAAGGCGCTGGGCGACGCCGGCCTGTCGGGCGCCGAGACCGCGGTCTTCTACGAAGACGCCATGAACAGCGGCTACGGCCAGTCGTGCCGGGGCTACTACCTGATGACCTGGCTGGGCTACCCCAAGGTGAAGGTGCTCAACGGCGGCTTCTCGGCCTGGAAGGCCGCGGGCCTGCCGGTGTCCACCGAGGCCGCAACGCCCACGCCCGCCACCTTCCCCAGCCTGCCGCAGGCCGACGTGATGCTGACCCAGGCCGATGTGCAGGCCGCGCTGGGCACCGGCACCGTGCTGCTGGATGTGCGCGATGTGGACGAGTGGATTGGCGAGAGCTCCAGCCCCTATGGCAAGGATTTTGCGCCGCGCAAGGGGCGCCTGCCGGGGGCCAAGTGGATCGAGTGGTACCGCTTCATGAAGCCGTCGGCCACCGGCCCGGTGTTCAAGTCGCCCGACGAGGTGAAGGCCGAGTGCGCCACCGCCGGCATTGCACCCACCGACACGGTCTACCTGTATTGCTTCAAGGGCGCGCGCGCGTCGAACACCTTCCTGGCGCTCAAGCAGGCGGGCTTTGCCGATGTGCGCATGTACTTCGGCTCGTGGAACGAGTGGTCGCGCGACCCGAGCCTGCCCATCGAGACCGGCCTGCCCACGGCGGCCGCGGCCAACAAGCCGCAGCTGGCCATGGCGGCCTGAGCGGGCGGCGCGCGCCTTCACCCTGTTTTCTTTTGCCTTTCCTTTTTCTTTTCATCTGATTTTCAACTGCGGAGACACCATGTCCGACCTCGCCACCGCCGACGCACCCGTCACCACCATCAGGACCTACCTGCGCCCCATCGACAGCGAGGGCCTGGCGGCCTTTGCCGCCAAGGGCAAGGCCAACCCGGGCTCGCGCGGCACCAACAAGGTCCACACCGTGATGGAGGGGCAGTACCGCTCGCTGTCGTATGTGGGCAACCACCAGCCGGTGGTGGTGGACGAGCCGCTGCACCTGTTCGGCCAGGACACGGCGCCGGCCCCGGGCGAGATCGTGCTGTCGGGCCTGGGCGGCTGCATTGCCGTGGGCGTGACCGCGGTGGCCACCTGGAAGGGTGTGAAGCTGAGCAAGCTGGAGGTGTTTCTGGAGGGCGACATCGGCAACCCGGCTGCCTGGGGCGCCGGTGGCGCACTGGAAAAGACGCCGCCCGAGATGGGCTTCCAGGCGGTGCGGGTGAAGGTGCTGGTGGAGGGCGACGCCCCGCGCGAGGTGCTGGAAGAGATCGTGCAGCACGCCAACTTCTACTCGCCGGTGGCCAACACCATCCGCAACCCGATTCCGTTTGAAATTTCCATGGCTTGAAACATGGCCCCCACGCTCCGCCGCTGCGCGGGTCGCTGCCCCCCAAGGGGGCTCGGATCGCCTTGGGGCGGCCCGGCGGCGATCCCGCCTTCTGTATGGCTCTATTGAAGTGAGTTGGATATGAACCCCGCCGACCTGCCCCCCGAACTCGCCTCTGGCCCCGACGGCCTGATGGACGCGGTGCGTGCCATTGCCCAGGGGCCGCTGGCCGCACAGGCCTATGCCATCGACCGCGGTGCCTACCCGGCCGACATCATGAAGCAGCTGGCGGCGACCGGCTTCATGATGTGGTGCCAGTCTGTGGCGGGGCTGTACATGCAGGCCTCGGGCAATCCGGCGCTGACGGGTGAGCGGCTGCAGCGGCACATGCGCGGCGAAACGCTGGGGGGCACCGGCATGTCCAACCCCATGAAGAGCTTTGCGCAGATCGAGAGCCTGCTGCTCAAGGCCACGCCAGTGGACGGCGGCCTGCGCATCAACGGTGCCCTGCCCTGGGTCAGCAACCTGGGGCCGGACCACTACTTTGGCGCGGTGGCCACGGTGGAGAGCGAGCCGGGCCGCGAGGTGATGTTCATGCTGCGCTGCGACGCGCCGGGCGTCACGCTCAAGCCCTGCCCCGCGTTCTCGGGCATGGAGGGCACCGGCACCTACAGCGTGCAGTGCAAGGACCTGCTCATCACCAGCGACGACATCGTGGCCGACCCGACGCGGCCCTACATTGCGCGCATCCGCGGCGGCTTCGTGCTGCTGCAGTGTGGCATTGCGGCGGGCATCATCCAGGGCGCCATCGACAGCATGTGGGCGGTGGAGCCGCAGCTGGGCCATGTGAACCAGTATCTGGAAGACCGGCCGGCCGAGCTGCAGGCCGAGTTCGACGCGCTGGTGGCGCGCATCATGAAGCTGGCCGAGACGCCGTTCGACCCGTCCAACGAGTATTTCATCGACGTGCTGGACGCGCGGGCGCACGGCGCCGAGCTGTGCCTGCGCGCGGCCAACTCGGCCCTGATGCACCAGGGCGCGCGCGGCTACCTAATGCAGTCCGAGGTGCAGCGGCGCGTGCGCGAGGCGCAGTTCGTGGCCATCGTCACGCCGGCCATCAAACACCTGCGCAAGGAAATCGCACGGCTGTCGGCCGAGGAGATGCCGGCATGAGCGCCGCCGGGCCGTTCCCAAGGCGCTCAGCCCCGCAGTGCGCAGCACGGAGGGTGGTCGAATGAGCGCCGCCGGGCCGTTCCCAAGGCGCTCAGCCCCGCAGTGCGCAGCACGGAGGGTGGTCGAATGAGCGCCTCGGCGCAGGCCCGCACACCCACCGCCGCGGCCGTGGCCGCGCTGGGGGCACCGCCCTTCCAGCAGTACATCTGCCACGCCTGCGGCTACATCTACGACGAGGCCGTGGGCGACCCCGACAGCGGGCTGGCCGCGGGCACCCGCTACGAGGACATTCCCGAGGACTGGGCCTGCCCACTGTGCGGCGTGACCAAGGCCGACTTCTCGCCGTACGAGGCGCCGTCCATCGACGCGCTGCGCTCCGCCAGCAGCACCCGGGTGCCGGTGGCCCGCCGCCACGGCGAGGCCGGTGTGGTCATCGTGGGCGGCGGCCGTGCCGGCTGGCAGGTGGCCGAGGCCCTGCGCGCGCTGGACGCGGCCCTGCCCATCACCCTGGTCAGCGCCTGCGCGGCCGACCTGTACGACAAGCCGCTGCTGTCGGTGGCGGTGGCGCGCGGCCTGGACCCGGCCGCCCTGGTG
>JALOSN010000114.1 GCA_025458415.1 Hydrogenophaga sp. | reverse complement strand
CTGGAGTACGGCAAGAGCATCACCGATGCATGCCTGGGCTGGAGTGATTCGGTGCAGGCGCTGGAGGTGCTGGCCTCGGCCGTCCGTCAGGCGCGAAAGCAGGACCGCTGAGGCACGGTCGTGCGGGCTTGCGTGCTGTACGTCATGCCCGCCATGCATCCGTGACAACCGGTCGTTGTCCTGGGGTTGTGTGCTTGGTATGCTCCCTGGCGCCGGATCGATGGCTGCCTGATCGTCTCATCCGCCATCGAACTTCCTACCTTTGACAGGAGAACCCTTGGAACAGCCGGTACTGCGCCTGGGCATGTTGGGCTTTTCCGCAGCCCAGGCCGACCGCCTGGTGATGTGGATGCGCCACGTCCAGCCCGGGTGGCCCGAATGGCAAGCCTTCGATCCGCATCTGGCCGATGCCTGGATGATTGCCGGAGACTCGGTCGATGTGCTTGGCCGGGATGCGGTCGTGATCCGGCACCCCTACGGAAGCGACACCCGGCTGACCCTCAACCGGACCGAAGTGGACCGGCCATTGGCCTTTGCGTCGCCCTTGCCCGAAGGTTTTGCCTCTGCCGAATTCTTTGATGCCGACGACGAGCTCAGCGTGCGTCAGCGACTGCAGCGCTTCGAGGCCTGGCTTCGGCCATTGCGTACCCAGTTTGCCCTGGGCGCCCTGCTGGTCGAGCGGGTCGACCAGTTGCGTCGTGGCGTGGTTCACCTGACCCACGACGGCAAACTGCTGGCCGTGCTGGACCTTGACCAATGGCGCGTCGGCCTGCACATTCCGGCCCGACCGGTGGATCTGGCTGCTGCCGATTGGGTGCGCAGACCGTCGCTGGCCAATGACATCCCGTCCTCGTTCATCCGGCTTCCGTTGCACCGCGTGATGTGGACCTATGCGGTGCGCACCCGCCAGGACGTGCTGCCATCGCGTTACCGGCAGATGCCGGTCTATCTTCGCCGCGTGCCCCGGATGCCGGCACGCTGGTTTGACGACCTGCACCTGTTGATCATGCGCGAACTCACGGTCAGGCCTGCGACGTTGGCCGAGCTGGGAGAGCGCACACAGGCAACGGCTGCAGATCTGGCCCACCACCTGGCCGCGCTCTACTATGCGGGGGCCGTCACCACCGATGCGGAAAGCGCGCGCCGGGCCGAAGTCAGGGTCCGGAAAGACCTGGGAGCCCTGCAACTGGATCAGGCTGTGCCCGATACCGTGGCGGTCTCCCGGACCATGGAGTATTCGCAGCTGGGTGTTCCCACCAGCACCCTTCGCGAAGCGCAGCACTCGCCCTTGCGCACGGCCGATCGGCATGCCGACCTCACGGCACCCATGCCGCTGCGTGAGGAAGACGGGTAAGCCGTCCCGGCTGGGCTACACTGCCTTTCGCCGGAACGGGCGCGTTTCCGTTGCCTGTCTGGTCTTTCAGGAGATCCGAACATGCGCAGTCAAGTCACCGTGAGCTGGGGTGACCCCCTCAACACCTATGCCTTCGACCTGGAGGAAGTGCAGCCCATGCCGCACGATCTGGCGCGCAGCTGGCTGGACGAGCAATTCACCTTCATGGGCTGTGAGCCGATCCGGCCGACGGGCAAGGTGCTCACCGCCGACAAGATCCTCGCCGTGGCCGAGGCGGCCGGACAGGATCGTTTCCGGGATGCCGACCACCGTCCTTGGGCCATGGCATTTGCCCGGGCCGCCAGTGCGGCGCTGGCCAAGCCGGTGATCACGCTGGATGTGCCGGGCCAGTCGATCGCCTATTGATCGATCGCCGACGGACTCACCGCCGGGCTGCGGCCAGGGCGTCCAGCAGGCGCTGGTGTATGCCGCCGAAGCCTCCGTTGCTCATGCAGACCACGTGATCACCCGGGCGGGCCGCCTCGACGAGCGCCTGAACCAGCGCATCGACCGAAGCGTGAACCTGGGCCCGCGCACCCATGGGGGCCAGCGCCTGCGTGGCATCCCAGTCCAGGCCGCCGGCGTGGCAGAACGCCAGCTCCGCGGCCTCCAGGCTCCAGGGCAACTGCGATTTCATGGTGCCGAGCTTCATGGTGTTGCTGCGCGGTTCGAAGGCGGCGACGATCCGACCCTGATCACCCGCGGCACGCAGTCGTCGCTGCAACCCGTCAAGGGTGGTCCGGATTGCCGTCGGGTGGTGCGCGAAGTCGTCGTACACGGTCACCGGTGCTGTCGATCCCGGTAGGAACACCGCCCCGCGCCGCTCCATCCTGCGGCGCACATTGGCAAAGTCCGCCAGGGCGCGTGCAGCGTCGGCCACCGGCACTCCCACATGCTCGGCCGCCGCGATGGCCGCAAGCGCATTGAGCTGGTTGTGCACACCTTCGAGCCTCCAGCTCACCCGGGCCACGGGCCTGCCTGCCTGGCAGACCTCGAAGTCATGGGGTTCGCCGGCGGCGGTGAAGTCGCTGACCGCGGCGCCAAAGCTGCGTCGCTCGCTCCAGCAGCCCATGTGCAAGACCCGGTCCAGGCTTTCTTCCAGGCCGTTGAACACGATGCGGCCACTGCCCGGCACGGTCCGAACCAGATGATGGAACTGGCGTTCGATGGCCTTGAGGTCGTCGAATATGTCGGCGTGGTCGAACTCGAGGTTGTTCAGGATGGCGGTGCGCGGCCGGTAATGCACAAATTTGCTGCGCTTGTCGAAGAACGCGGTGTCGTACTCGTCGGCTTCAATGATGAAGACAGGGCGACGGGGCGGCTGTGCGCTCTGCTCCGTGTCCCCCGCCCGCTGCGCGGGCTCCTCCTTTACCTGCGCAGAGCGCACAGCCACCCCGCCGCCCAGGCGTGCAGAAATCCCGAAGTTCATCGGTACGCCGCCGACGAGAAAACCCGGATTCAGGCCGTTGGCCTCCAGGATCCAGGCCAGCATGGATGTGGTGGTGGTCTTCCCATGGGTGCCGGCGACCGCCATCACATGGCGACCCTGCAGCACATGCTCGGCCAGCCACTGCGGACCGCTGGTGTAGGGCACACCGGCCTCCAGAATCGCTTCCATCAGGGGGAACTTAGGGCTTCCGTCGGGCAGTCTGGCGCGGCTGACCACGTTGCCGATCACAAACATGTCCGGACGCAGGGCCATCTGGTCGGCAGCAAACCCCTCGATCAGGTCGATACCCAGGTTTCTGAGCTGGTCGCTCATGGGGGGGTAGACGCCGGCGTCGCAGCCGGTGACACGATGGCCCGCCTCGCGGGCGAGGGCGGCAACACCCCCCATGAAGGTGCCGCAGATGCCCAGAATGTGGATGTGCATGTCTGGATTCTAGGAGCCCGGCGGGTCTTGTGCGCCGCAACAGACCTGGGTCACGGTGTAGCGGCACAATCCGGGCATGCAAGCCGGCAACCTCCATTCAGGCGCGGACATCGCCGCCGTGGCCGCCCGCCTCGTCGTGGACGAGGGGCTGGACTACGCGGCCGCCAAACGCCAGGCGCTGCGCCAGCTGGGCTTGTCCGGCCGGGTTCAGTTGCCCGACAACGCCCAGCTGGAGGCCGCGATCCGTGAGCACATCGCCGTGTTCTGCCCTGAGGAACAGGCGCTGGCGCTGAGGAACTTGCGGCAGCTGGCACTGCTCTGGATGGAGCGGCTGGACGAGTTCCGGCCGCACCTGGCCGGTGCGGTCTGGCATGGCACGGCCACAGCGAACAGTGACATCCTGCTGCACCTGTTCTGCGATGACCCCAAGAGCGCCGAATGGACCTTGCTGGACCGCGGCGTGGCCTACCAACCCGGGCGAGCACCGGGTGTGCGGGGCGAGCCGATGGAGTCGCTGAGTTTGAGGGTGCGGTGCGAGTCGCTGCGCGACTGGGTCATGCTGCATCTGGTGCTGCACGACCTGGATGACCTGCGGGGTGCGCTCAAACCCGACACCCAGGGGCGCAAGCCCCGGGCGGATGTGGCGGCCCTGCGCCGCGTGCTGGCACAAGATGAACGAACGGATGGCGAACAGTGAGTACTGACATTTCTCAAGACAGCCGCGCCCCGGCCGGGGTAGGGCGGCGCCGTATCTGGACGGCCGGGGTGGCCCTGGCTGCTGCCGCGGCCGGCGCCGGGCTGGCCTGGTGGCGCTACCGGCCGGGGCCGGTGCTCTCCGGAGCCGAGGCTGCCTTCTGGGGCGGGCGCTTTCCCGATCCGGAAGGGCGCGAACTGGCGGTGGCCGACTGGCAGGGGCGCCCCTTGCTGGTGAATTTCTGGGCCACCTGGTGCCCCCCCTGTGTCGAAGAGCTGCCCCTGCTCAATGCCTTCCATGCCGAGCATGAGCCCCGGGGTTGGCAGGTGTTCGGGCTGGCTGTCGACCGGCCATCGGCCGTGCGCGAATTCACCCAGCGCCTGCCGCTGCGCTTTCCGGTCGGCATGGCGGGTCTGGCGGGTACCGAACTGAGCAAGTCACTGGGCAATGTCAGTGGTGGTCTGCCATTCACCGTGGTCTTCGGACGTGACGGTGCGGTGCTCCACCGCAAGATTGGCAAGGTCAGCGAGTCCGACCTGCGCCAGTGGGCCTCACTTGGCTGATGTGCCGATCCGTCTCTCAAGTGTCGGTATCGGTCGATAAATTCATCCATGCAGGGCCGGGGGTCATCCGACACCCGGTCGTTCAGGTTGAGCCACCCGGCCCCCGCTTCGTGTACACTTCGTGACCCTTTTGGGGTTGGCGAGAGAAGGTTCACAAGAATTTCGACGAAGTTGCGCCAACTTGACCGATGTTCGTTGGAGATGGCATGGATTTGAGAAAACTGAAAACACTGATCGACCTCGTGTCCGAGTCGAACGTGTCCGAACTGGAAATCACCGAAGCCGAAGGCAAGGTGCGCATCGTCAAGAGCGCACCCGTCGGAGTCGCAGCGCCTGTGACCTATGCGATGGCGCCGGCGCCCGCCCGCCAAGGCCTTCGTCGAGATCGGCGACACGATCAAGGAAGGCGAGACCATCTGCATCGTCGAGGCCATGAAGATCCTCAACGAGATCGAGGCCGACAAGTCCGGTACCGTGATGCAGATCCTGGTCGAGAATGGCCAGGCGGTCGAATATGGCCAGCCGCTGTTCGTGATCGAGTGAGCACAAGGCCCGCAGACCCTGCTTGCGTTTGCGCAGTCCCGTGGGGCTGCCGGACATCCTGTGCGGATGTGTCTGCCCGGGCCATCATTCCCTCCCAACACCCACTCGCCGGGGCCGGTCCGACCCGTGCACCCGAGCCGGAATCGCCATGTTCAAGAAGATCCTGATAGCCAACCGCGGAGAAATCGCCCTGCGCGTGCAGCGTGCCTGTCGTGAGATGGGCATCAAGGCCGTGATGGTGTACTCGGAGGCCGATCGCGACGCCAAGTACGTCCGGCTGGCCGATGAGGCGGTCTGCATCGGCCCTGCGCCCAGTGGCCAGAGCTACCTCAACATGCCGGCCATCATTTCGGCCGCCGAAGTCACCGATGCCGAGGCGATTCACCCGGGCTACGGTTTCCTGTCCGAAAACGCCGACTTCGCCGAACGTGTCGAGAAAAGCGGTTTCACTTTCATTGGGCCCACCCCCGAGTCGATCCGCCTGATGGGGGACAAGGTGTCCGCCAAGCAGGCCATGATCCGCGCCGGCGTGCCTTGCGTTCCCGGTTCGGATGGTGCCCTGCCCGACGATCCGGCCCAGATCAAGCGCATCGCCAAGAGCGTCGGCTACCCCGTCATCATCAAGGCCGCTGGCGGCGGTGGCGGGCGCGGCATGCGGGTGGTGCACACCGAGGCGGCGCTCATCCACGCCGTGCAGACCACCAAGGCGGAGGCGGGTGCGGCTTTCGGCAACCCGGAGGTCTACATGGAGAAGTTTCTCCAGAACCCCCGGCACATCGAGATCCAGGTGCTGGCCGACACACACCGCAATGCGGTCTACCTGGGCGAGAGGGACTGCTCCATGCAGCGCCGCCACCAGAAGGTGATCGAGGAGGCACCGGCTCCGGGTATTGCACGGCGCCTGATCGAAAAGATCGGCGACCGCTGCGCCGCGGCCTGCAAGAAGATCGGTTACCGTGGCGCCGGCACCTTCGAGTTCCTGTACGAAAACGGAGAGTTCTATTTCATCGAGATGAACACCCGGGTGCAGGTGGAGCATCCGGTGACGGAGCTGATCACCGGCATTGATATCGTGCGGACCCAGATCGCGGTGGCCGCCGGTGAAAAGCTGCCCTTCACCCAGCGCCAGATCCAGCTGCGCGGGCACGCCATCGAGTGCCGTGTCAACGCCGAGGATCCCTACAAGTTCACCCCGTCACCCGGCCGCATCACCACCTGGCATGCGCCGGGAGGACCGGGTGTTCGGGTGGATTCGCACGTCTACACCAATTACTTCGTGCCGCCGAACTACGACTCGATGATCGGCAAGATCATCGTTCACGGGGATACCCGCGAACAGGCCCTGGCGCGCATGCGAACGGCCCTGGCCGAAACGGTGGTCGAAGGCATCAAGACCAACATCCCCCTGCACCGGGAACTCATGGTCGATGCCAGCTTCATGACCGGCGGAACCAACATCCACTACCTGGAAGAGTGGCTGTCCAACCACGTGCGCTGAGCGCACAGCAAGCTTCAGGCGCCATGTCCCTTCATGAACTGGTGATGCTGGCACCGGAGCCGGCCGTCGAACCGCTGGGTGAGGCACTGGATGCGCTGGAAGCCCTCAGCGTCTCGGTGGAAGATGCCGACGCAATGACACCGGCCGAGTCCGCCCTGTTCGGTGAACCCGGCATGCCACCGCCCCGCGAGGGCTGGCAACGTTCCCGTGTGGTGGCCCTGTTTCCGGACGAGTCGGCGGCGCGCGAGGCCGCCACTTTGCTGGCTCTGCAGGATTTTTTCGACGGCTGCACGGTGGTCGGTGTGCAGGCGGTGGCGGAGCAGGACTGGGTGCGTCTGACGCAATCCCAGTTTGCACCGGTCGAGATCACACCGAGCTTCTGGATCGTGCCGTCCTGGCATGAGCCTCCGGCGCAGGCACGCGAGGTCATCCGCCTGGATCCGGGGTTGGCCTTCGGCACCGGAACCCACCCGACCACCCACATGTGTCTGCGCTGGATTGCCAGCCACCCACCTTCAGGCAGCCGGGTGCTCGACTACGGTTGCGGTTCCGGCATCCTGGCCATCGGGGCGGGTCGCTTCGGGGCCCGTGAGATCGTGGCGGTCGACATCGATCCCGCCGCGGTGGAGGCCACGCGCGTCAATGCCAGCACCAACGGGGTGGCCTTGCAGGCTGGCTTGCCCGATCTGGCCTCGGGATGTTTCGACCTGGTGCTTGCCAATATCCTGGCCACGCCTTTGAAGGTGCTGGCACCCCTGCTGTGCCAGCACGTCGGCCAGTCAGGCCACCTGGTGCTGGCCGGCATTCTGGCCCGCCAGACCGAGGAGTTGTGCGAAGCCTATGCGCCCTGGCTGGCCCTGGACGTGCACGACGAGCAGGATGGCTGGGTCCTGATGACCGCCAGGCGAGCCTGAACGCCGGCACGCGCGCGGCCGATGCTTCTGGGCCGGGGCTGCGGTCCGGGCCGCACCGGGGTGCTGCAATAATCCGCGCATGAGTTACACCACCCGCTGTCCGGCTTGTGGAACGATGTTCAAGGTCGTTCCCGACCAGTTGAAGATCTCGGACGGTTGGGTGAGATGCGGGCATTGCGCCGACGTCTTCGATGCCACCCTGTACCTTGACGAGTGGACAGACGGCGATGCGCCGTCGCCGGCGGCCGTCGAGGCCCCGGTGCCGCCACCGGAACCGGTGTTGCCACGTGGCATCCCGGCGGCGGAACGGCCTGTTGCCGCTGCATCGACGCCCGCCCCATGGCCATTTGATGACGAGGCGCCAGGCGAACCCCTGTCGGGCTTCACCCCGCTGGAGGATGTGCGGCCGACCGAGCCCATGCCGCTGCCGGACCGTGTGTCCGATGCATTGAGCCGGGCCATGTTGCCGCCGTCCCGCGATGAAGCGGTTGCCACGAAACCCGCCGGCGCGGTGGAGGTGGAGGGGGTGTCGCCCGCTCCGGCCGCTCCTGAAGCTTCCCAGCCCGGTCGGGCCGTGCGTCCGCGGCAAGGCGTGGCCGAGGACTTCCGTGCCGAGCTGCTGCAGTTCGCATCTTCCTCAGGCGCAGCGGACACGGCGATGGTGGATGCGGTGGATGTGCCCATCGGGCTGCCACTGCACGCCGAGCGGCAGGAGCGCACGAGCACCGGGTCCTCAGCACCCGCGCGGGAGTCCCGGGTGGCAGCGGAGCCGGAGCAGGAATCGCCCGAACCCGAACCGGTGCCGCAGTTTGTCCAGCAGGCACGTCGCAAGGCCTTCTGGCGCAAACCCTGGGTCAGGGGCATGCTGTCCCTGCTGTGCATGGCGCTGGCGCTGGCGCTGCTGGCCCAATGGACCCTTCATGAGCGACACCGCCTGATGGCCTGGCAGCCACAGCTCGAGCCGGTGCTGCGGCTGGTGTGCGCGCCGCCGGCCTGCGACCTGGGTCCTGTGCGGCGCATCGATGACATCGTCATTGACAGCGCGGCCCTGGTTCGGCGGCTGGGCAATTTCTACTCGTTCGACATCGTGCTGAAAAACCGGTCCGATATTCCCCTGGCCGTCCCGGCCCTGGAGCTGACACTCACCGACACCCGCGATCAGACCATCGCCCGGCGCGTGTTCCTGCCGTCCGAGTGGCCTGGACAGCCTGCCCAGGTGCCCGCCCGCGGTTCGATCGATGTGAACCTGCGACTGGCGATCGATCTGGCCGACGGCATGCCGATGGCGGGCTACCGTGCCCTTGTTTTCTATCCTTGAACCGAAAGACCGACATGACCATTCTTGTTTGCGGCTCGCTGGCCTTTGACACCATCATGGGGTTCGAAGGGCGCTTCGCCGAGCAGATCCTGCCCAGTCAGCTGCACATCCTCAATGTGTCCTTCCTGGTGCCCGGACTGCGGCGGGAGTTCGGCGGGTGCGCCGGAAACATTGCCTATGGCCTGCGTCAGCTGGGTTCACCGGTGGCCCCGCTGGCCATGGTGGGCAGCGATGCCCAGGATTACCTGGATCGCCTGAAGGCGATGGGCGTGGACACGCGGCACATTGGAACCACCTCGCAGAGCTACACGGCGCAGGCGATGATCATGACCGACCGCGACAACAACCAGATCACCGCATTTCATCCGGGGGCGATGTCCCTGGCCCACGAAAACCCGGTGCCGATGCGCGATGACATCGGCCTGGCCATCATCTCGCCGGACGGTCGGGAGGCCATGCTGTCACATGCCCGGCAGTTGCACGCGGCAGGCATTCCGTTCGTGTTTGACCCGGGCCAGGGCCTGCCCATGTTCAACGGCGACGAACTGCACCAGTTCATCGAACTGGCCAGTTGGGTGACCGTGAACGACTACGAAGGTCAGATGCTGAGCGAACGCACCGGTCTTTCCCTGGACCAGATCGCGACCCGAGTGCGAGGCCTGGTGGTGACGCTGGGCGCACAGGGTTGTGATGTCTGGGAGGGGGGGCAGCGGGTGCGTCTGCCGGGGGTGGTTGCCAGCGAGGTGGTGGACCCGACGGGGTGTGGTGACGCCTTCAGGGCGGCCCTGCTGCACAGCCTTTCCCGCGGTGGATCGCTGCGCGATGGTGCCGAACTGGGCAACCGCATGGGCGCGGCCAAGATCGCCAGCCGGGGCGGACAGAACTACCGTTTCAGCGGGTGAAGCCGACATGAAAAAAGCCCGACGCTTGCGCGCCGGGCTTCTCAGCCGGAACCGGACTGAATTCAGGGCTTGCTGGACGTGGGAAACGGCCAGGCTGCCTGGGGATTCAGTTTGGTCTGCAGTTTGGTCTGAGCTGCAGGGGCCGCAGGGGCTGCCGGCGCTTTGGCCGGCTTAGCTTTTTTTGCGGGGGCTGCCTTCTTCGCGGGAGCCGCTTTCTTGGCCGGAGCGGCCTTCTTCGCCGGGGCGGCTTTCTTGGCCGGAGCGGCCTTCTTCGCCGGAGCGGCTTTCTTGGCCGGAGCGGCCTTCTTCGCCGGAGCGGCCTTCTTGGCCGGAGCGGCCTTCTTCGCCGGAGCGGCTTTCTTGGCCGGAGCAGCCTTCTTCGCCGGAGCGGCTTTCTTGGCCGGAGCGGCCTTCTTCGCCGGAGCGGCTTTCTTCGCCGGAGCGGCTTTCTTGGCCGGAGCGGCCTTCTTCGCCGGGGCGGCTTTCTTGGCCGGAGCGGCCTTCTTCGCCGGAGCGGCCTTCGTGGCCGGGGCTTTTTTCGCAGTTGCCATTGTTTTCTCCTTGATCAAGTTGCAAAGAGCACTTCGGTCGAGCAAGCCCGATGAAGTGATTCAGCCCCCTGCGGTCGGATGGATGCATCCATGGATGACCGCATGAAGTTGAACGCTGTGACAAAACCCTGCAGCGGACGCGAAGGCGCCGGATGCAGGGTCTTGGTGTTGGAACGCATGGTGCAGGAAGATGTGGCCGATCCCGGTGCGGCGGTCAGTCCCAGGACAACGCGCCGCCGGACTGGTACTCGATGACTCGGGTCTCGAAGAAGTTGCGCTCCTTCTTCAGGTCGATCATCTCGCTCATCCAGGGGAACGGGTTCTCCTCGTTGGGAAACAGCGGCTCCAGACCGATCTGGGTGGCCCGCCGGTTGGCGATGTAGCGCAGGTAACCCTTGAACATGGAGGCATTGAGGCCCAGCACGCCACGGGGCATGGTGTCCTCGGCGTAGCGGTACTCCAGTTCGACGGCCTCGATGAACAGAGCCTTGATGTCGGCCTTGAACTCGGGGGTCCACAGCATCGGGTTCTCGAGCTTGATCGCATTGATCAGGTCGATGCCGAAGTTGCAGTGCATGGACTCGTCGCGCAGGATGTACTGGTACTGCTCGGCAGCACCGGTCATCTTGTTCTGGCGGCCCAGCGCGAGGATCTGCGTGAAGCCGACGTAGAAGAACAGGCCTTCCATCAG
>JALOSN010000113.1 GCA_025458415.1 Hydrogenophaga sp. | reverse complement strand
GCCGCTGGCGGGGTGTTTCATGGCGGGCTCAGCGGGGTGGCCTTCGGACCGGGGGTTGGCATAGTTTCCCGCGTGACCCAGGGGGCACAACCCGTGGCCCCGGCCTTCATCGTCACCGCCGCGGACGGCAATCTGGTGCTGGCCCTGGACGAGCAGCCGGCCCTGGAGCGGGTGCTCGATACGCTGGACATCACCCTGGAGCAGCCCCAGCAGGCGATCGAGCGGCTGCGCCGCACCCTCGTTGGCCTGACCTGGCCCCAGCAGATGGGTGCAGAGGAAGGCGCCACCGCACGCGAGCAGCGTGGGCAGTTCGGTCCCGAGGTGCAGGTTCGGCACATCATCGGTCTGGACCCGGCCCGCCATGGCGTGGCAGTCGCCGATCAGGTGCCGGTGGGCAGTCGGCTGGCCCTGTGCGAACGCCACGTCCAGGCGGCCCGTGCCGACCTGATCCGCATCTGCGCCGAAATCCGCGAAGAGCTGGCGCCCCAGACCCATGACGCGGTGATGGGTGACACGCCGTCGCACGCCGATGCATCCGGCCGACCCGTCGATACCGCCGGACGCATCGCCGGCGCCATCTATGTGAGCTGTTCCGGCCGGGGCGGTCCGCATTTCGGGGGCCCCAGCGCCGAATTGCAGATCGTCCGTCGCGCCCTGGGCGACGTGCCCCTGATCGGTTTCTTTGCCGGTGGCGAGATCGCCCATCGGCACCTGTATGGCTACACCGGCGTGCTGACCGTCTTCACACGTTCGCCGGGCTGACCGGCTCTTCAGGCATCCGGAGCGGCGGCTCGCCCCCGGCTGGCCTGACCGATTGCCCGTCGGGCCTCGCCGACGGAAAGGCCATACATGGCCGCAAACCCTTCCAGCGACTGTCCGCTGGCAGCAAATGCCCGCTGCAGGGCCTGCTGGCGCGCTGCCCGGCCGGCCGCCTCGGCCAGCGCCTCCTGGGTCAGGCCATTGATGGCCTCGTCACGGCTGCTCACCCGGGCCGCGTAGTCCATGGCATCCAGCCCCGACGCTTCGAAGGCACGGGCGATGCGCTCGCGCAGGCGGGGGCGCAGGTCTTCATCGGTGCGCGTCGAGCGGCGGCGAAACACCTCCACCAGCGCGTGGTGGACCTGTTCGGGTGTTGGCGATTCCACGGCCTCGCCCTGCAGGTTGCGCCGCGGCTGCCCCTCACCGACCGCGGCCAGGTAGCGCGTCGAACGGGTGTGCTGCGCCAGCGCCTCCTTGAGGGCGTCGGGATCGAGCCCGTCGGGGTGGGCTGCCAGCAGGTCTTCAAAGATGCCGCGCTTGAGGGGGCGCGGGTTGTCACCGAACAGGGCGGGGTGATGCCGCGCCAGCAGGTCCAGCAGCGGGTGGCGTTGCCGGCTTCTGGGCGAAGGGGTGCCCTGGGGCTGACGGACCGGGCGAGCGGACGGACGCGGCTTGCGGTGGGCGGGGGGGCTTGAGGTCGGTTCGGGCTCGTTCATCGGTGGGACGGGGCGTTGGCTGTGCAGGGACTCTGGGACCGCATCATGCCAGCCCGCCAGGGATCCAACCGTCGTCAGGGTGCCTGGAGAGGCCGCAGCATGCCTTCCGAGGGCAGCCCCCGGCACGTTGCTGCACTGAGCCGGTTCACAATCGGCACCAACGAACCCGGAGTGATAGAGAGGAATCTGATCCATGAGCAAATCCTTGAGGCTGTCTGAAAAGTGGTTCCGCCGCGGCCTTTGGCTGGTGGCCTTCCTGTTTGCCTGGTTTTTGACCGGCCTGGGCAGCACCATCGTTGGCGACCTGCCCCAGGTCGAACAGGTGCGCACGCTCGACGATTTCATGGATCCCCAGCGCACGCCCGCGCTGCGCCAGTCCATCGAAACGGCCCGGCGGGACGCCGACGCCGCGCAGGCGGCACTGGAGCAGGCCCAGCTGCGCCATCAGGTTGCACAAGCGAGCAACCGCGCCGCGCGCGAGACCTTCAGCAACTGGCTGGCCACGCGCCAGGCCACCCAGCGGCCGGAGCAGGACAACGAGCTCATGGCACGAACACAGCAGCTGGACCAGCTGCGTCTGGACGAACGCAATGCGCTGACCGAGGTCGAGCGCCAGCAGCAGGCGGCACTGGATGCGCGCCAGGCCCAGAACCGGGCGCAGGCGGCCCTGCAGGAACTGGAGGAGGTCGCGCGCGATGACTATGAAGACGCCATGCGCGCCCAGGAGCTGCGGGTGTTCGGCTACCGGCTGGCGCTGACCCTGCCGCTGCTGTTGGTGGCTGGCTGGCTGTTCAGGAAGCACCGCCAGGGGCCATCGTGGCCGTTTGTCTGGGGCTTCATCTTCTTCGCGCTGTTTGCGTTCTTTGTCGAACTGGTGCCTTATCTGCCCAGTTATGGCGGTTATGTACGCTATGTGGTCGGCATCCTGCTGACCGTGGTGGGCGGGCGCTATGCGATTGCCGCCTTGCAGCGCTACCTGGAGCGGCAGAAGCTGGTTGAGGCCTTGCCCGACAACCAGCGCCGCCAGGGGCTGGACTACGATCTGGCACAGGCGCGGCTGGTCAAGAACGTCTGCCCGGGCTGTGAGCGCCCGGTCGACCTGAAAGACGGCAAGACCGACTTCTGCCCGCATTGCGGCCTGTGCCTGTTCGACCACTGTGGCCAGTGCAACAGCCGCAAGAGCGCCTTTGCCCGGTACTGCTTCTGCTGCGGCGCGGCGGCCAAGCCCGGTGGGTCCGATGCGCCCGCCGTCCCCCCTGTCGCGACGGGCTGAGCGATCAGCCCTTCTGGCGTTCGGTCCTCACCAGCGGACGCAGCGCCCACAGGCCGAGCGCGGGTCCGATGGCCAGCCAGGGAATCAGGGCGCCCAGGGCCACGCGGTCGACCAGCGAGACGAACAGCAGGATGCTGACGATGGAGATGCCGAAGCCGATGCTGTTGGTCAGGGTCAGCACGCTGCCGACGGCCTGCGGCGGGGCGTTGCGGGCGGTCAGGGTGGAGAACTGCGGCGAATCGCCCGCCACGGTGATGCCCCAGACCACCAGCCAGGCGTAGAAGGCGACGTCGGGTGCGTGCATCAGCCACGGCGCCGCCAGGCAGCACAGGCCGCTGATGCCCAGCTGGGTGCCGGCGACGCGGGCGCTGCCGCTTCGCAGGGCGATCCAGCCACCGGCCGCGCACCCGATGGCACCGGCGCCCAGCACCCAGAAGGCGGCCCAGGACAGGGCGGGGCCTTCCAGCCGGGTCGCCAGGATCAAGGGCACCAGCACCCACATGGTGTAGAGCTCCCACATGTGGCCGAAGTAGCCCAGTACCGAGCTTCTCACCTTGCGGTCGGTCCAGACCGAGGCCAGCGCCCGCCACTGCAGGGTGGTGACGCGCGCCACCGCCCCGGGGGCGTCGCCCAACGTGAGATAGAGCAGCACCCCTCCGGCGGCGGCCAGCGCGGCCACGCCCAGCATCAGGGTCGGCCAGGGCAACTGGTCGCCGATGGCCCGCAGCGCATGGGCGCTGGCCGACCCGATGACCAGGGCGCCGATCAGCAGGCCCAGGGCCGCGCCCAGCCCGCGTGAATACCATTGGGCGGCGATCTTCATGCCCACGGGGTAGATGCCGGCCAGGAAGAAGCCGGTCGCGAAGCGCCAGACCATCAAGGCCTCGTAATGCCTGACCATGGCCCAGGCCATCACGGTGCAGGCGGCGCCGGCCAGTGCACAGACCAGGAACACCAATCGGGGCGCGAACCGGTCGGCCACCGCCAGCAGGGCAAACACCAGGGTGCCCAGGATGAAGCCCAGCTGCAGCGCCGAGGTCAGCGTACCCAGCGCGGCGGTCGGCCAACCCAGTTCGCGCTGCAGGTCGGGCATGACCGCGTTGACCGCGAACCAGAGCGAGGTGCCGGCGAACTGGGCCAGCACCAGCACCGGCAGGACGTGGCGGGGAACGGCGGCCTGGGTTGTCATCGGTCGCAGCTTAACCGGCCAGCTGCCTGCCTGCGTGGCACGCAGGCGTCAGACGCCGCGTGCTCTCTCGGCCTTGAACCGTGTCCGGTAGGCCTCGAACGCACCGGCATCCAGTGCGTCCCGCACCTCCTGCATCAGGTTCAGGTAGTAGTGCAGGTTGTGGATGGTCGCCAGCATGGGGCCGAGCATCTCGCCGCAGCGGTCCAGGTGGTGCAGGTAGGCCCGGCTGAAGCCGTCGCGGCCGCCGTCGGCCCAGCTCACGCCGCTCTTGCCCGCGCAGGCGTAGCAGGTGCAGGTCTCGTCCAGCGGCCGGTGATCGCTCTTGTGGCGCGCATTGCGGATCTTCAGGTCGCCGAAGCGGGTGAACAGGGTGCCGTTGCGGGCGTTGCGCGTGGGCATGACGCAGTCGAACATGTCCACTCCGCAGGCCACGCCGTCGACCAGGTCTTCCGGTGTGCCCACGCCCATCAGGTAGCGTGGCTTGTTCGCGGGCAATCGGTGCGGGGTGTGGGCCATGATGCGCAGCATCTCTTCCTTGGGCTCGCCCACGCTGACGCCACCGATGGCGTAACCGGGGAAGTCCATCTCGACCAGGGCGTCGAGCGACTCCTGGCGCAGGTGCTCGAACATGCCGCCCTGTACGATGCCAAACAGCGCATTGGGGTTGCCCAGGCGCTCGAACTCCGCCTTGGAGCGCGCCGCCCAGCGCCGGCTCATCTCCATGCTCTGGCGGGCCTCGGCCTCGGTCGTGATGTGACCGCTGCCGCCCTTGCTGGGCGGGTCACCCTGCCAGTAGGGCGTGCACTCGTCCAACTGCATCACGATGTCGGAATTGAGCACAGTCTGGATCTGCATGCTCACCTCGGGCGACATGAACAGCTTGTCGCCATTGACCGGTGATGCGAAATGCACGCCTTGTTCGGTGATCTTGCGCATGTCGCCCAGACTCCAGACCTGGAACCCGCCCGAGTCGGTCAGGATGGGCTTGGTCCACTGCTCGAAGCCGTGCAGACCGCCGAAGCTCTGCATGATGTCCAGACCGGGGCGCATCCACAGGTGGAAGGTGTTGCCCAGGATGATCTGGGCGCCCATGTCCTCCAGGCTGGCGGGCATGACGCCCTTGACGGTGCCGTAGGTGCCCACGGGCATGAAGATGGGGGTCTGGATCACGCCGTGGTTGAGCGTGAGCCGGCCACGCCGTGCGAGGCCTTCG
>JALOSN010000112.1 GCA_025458415.1 Hydrogenophaga sp. | reverse complement strand
GTCGATGGCCTGAAGGATGTCGAAGAGGTGTTCATCAACGGCCACGAGACGCAGCGCGTGCCGCACAACCTGAACATGAGCTTCAACTACGTCGAGGGCGAGTCGCTCATCATGGGCATCAAGGGCCTGGCGGTGTCGTCTGGCTCGGCCTGCACCTCGGCCAGTCTGGAGCCCAGTTACGTGCTCCGTGCCCTTGGGCGCAGCGACGAACTGGCCCACAGCAGCCTGCGCATGACCATCGGCCGCTGGACGACCGAAGAAGAGATCGACTACGCGATCGCCACCATCAAGGAAAACGTCGCCAAGCTGCGCGAGTTGTCTCCCCTTTGGGAGATGTACAAGGACGGCATCGACCTGTCCACCATTCAGTGGGCCGCCCACTGAACGCCTGAAGGAGAACCACCATGGCCTACTCGGAAAAAGTTGTTGACCACTACGAAAACCCCCGCAACGTCGGGTCCTTTGACAAGGGCGACGAATCCGTCGGTACCGGCATGGTGGGCGCGCCCGCCTGTGGCGACGTGATGAAGCTGCAGATCAAGGTGAATCCCCAGACGGGCGTCATCGAGGACGCGCGCTTCAAGACCTACGGCTGCGGCTCGGCCATCGCCTCCAGTTCGCTGGTGACCGAGTGGGTCAAGGGCAAGACGCTGGACGAGGCGGCCTCGCTCAAGAACAGCGAGATCGCGGAAGAACTGGCCTTGCCCCCAGTCAAGATCCACTGCTCGATCCTGGCCGAAGACGCCATCAAGGCGGCAGTCGACGACTACCGCAAGAAGCACGCAAACTGAGCCTACCCTTGCGCCGCCTTGGTACGGCGCGCCACCGATTGAACAGCATGGCAGTCACCATTTCCGAATCCGCGGCACGGCACGTCACCCGGTATCTGGCCAAACGTGGCAAGGGTGTGGGTGTTCGGCTGGGGGTCAAGACCACAGGATGCTCGGGCCTGGCCTACAAGCTGGAGTATGCCGACGAGATTGCGCCGGAAGACGTGGTGTTCGAGCAGAACGGTGTCAAGGTGTTGGTCGACCCCAAGAGCATGGCCTACATCGATGGCACCGAGCTTGACTTCGTGCGCGAGGGATTGAACGAGGGCTTCAAGTTCCACAACCCGAACGAACGCGATCGCTGTGGTTGCGGCGAGAGTTTCCGGGTCTGATCGGATCGATGAACCTTCAATCCAACGACTTCGAGCTGTTCGAACTCCCAGTGGCCTATGCGCTGGACCGCCAGCGGCTGGATGAACGTTGGAAGGCCTTGCAGCGCGAGGTTCATCCGGACCGGTACGCCGCCGCCGACGCCCAGACCCAGCGCCAGGCCATGCAGTGGTCGGTCCGCATCAACGAGGCCTACCAGCGCCTGAAGGACCCCCTGCAACGGGCAGCGTACCTTTGCGAGTTGCATGGCGCACCGATACAGGCCGAGAACAACACGGCCATGCCGGCGGCCTTTCTGATGCAGCAGATGGAGTGGCGGGAAGCGCTGGAATCGGCTTCAACAGCCCATGCAGTCGAAGATCTCGCCGATGAGGTGGCCGCTGTTCGCCGTCGCGTGCTGGCCGATCTTCAGCAGCTGGCCGATGACCATCGGGACTGGGCTGCCATGGCCGCTCAGGTCAGAGCCCTCATGTTCGTTGAGCGTTTTGCCAAAGATGTCGATCAACGCCTCGAACAGCTGGGACAATAGGCGGTTGTCCCATCGCTTGACCTCATCCTTTCATGGCGCTTCTGCAGATATCTGAACCCGGCCAGTCCCTTGATCCGCACCAGCGACGGGTGGCCGTGGGCATTGACCTGGGCACCACGCATTCGCTGGTGGCCGCGGTGCGTCATGGGGTGCCCGAATGTCTCCCGGACCTTCAAGGGCGCACCATTCTGCCCAGCGTGGTCCGCTACCTTGATCCTGCGCAAGGGGGAACCGGACGGCAGATCGGGTTTGACGCGCTGGCTGCCCAGGTGGGCGATCCAGGCAACACCATCAGTTCGGCCAAACGGCTGATGGGGCGCCGACGTGAGCAGGTGGTCGATGTGGACAGGCTGTCCTACACCGTGGTCGATGACCGGGGCATGGCTGTGGTCGACACCGTGGCGGGACTCAAGACGCCGATGGAGGTCAGCGCCGAAATCCTGGCCACCCTGCGGTTCCGGGCCGAGGACAGCTTCGACGATGAGCTTTACGGAGCCGTGATCACGGTACCTGCCTATTTCGACGATGCCCAGCGCCAGGCGACCAAAGATGCCGCGCAACTGGCGGGCATCAACGTGCTGCGGCTGATCAACGAGCCGACCGCGGCCGCCATCGCCTATGGCCTGGACCACGGCAGCGAAGGGGTCTATGCCATTTATGACCTGGGGGGAGGTACTTTCGATATCTCGATCCTGCGCATGACCCGCGGTGTGTTCGAGGTCATGGCCACAGGCGGTGACTCGGCCCTGGGGGGCGACGATTACGACCAGGCCCTGGCCATGTGGGTCATGGACCAGGCGGGGCTGGGGCCGGTGCAGGATGCCGCTGAACGAGCTGCCCTGCACCGTGAGGCACGGCGCGTGAAGGAGCTGCTGACCTCGCAAGACGCGGTGAGCTTCCGCACCGAAGTGGATGGCCGGGTGATTGAACAACTGGTGCGGCGTGAAGACTTCGAGGCCTGCACGGCCGGCCTGACCGATCGCACCATGGCTGCCGTGCGCAAGGTCCTGCGCGACGCTGGTGTGGGCAAGGAGGACGTCCAGGGCGTGGTGATGGTGGGTGGTTCCACCCGCATGCCGGTGATCCGCCGTGCCGCGGCCGACTTCTTTGGACAGCCGCCGCTGACCAACCTCAATCCCGACGAGGTGGTGGCGCTGGGCGCGGCCATTCAGGCCAACGCCCTGGCGGGCAACAGCCGGGACGGTGACCTGCTGCTGTTGGACGTGATTCCCCTGTCCCTGGGCATCGAGACCATGGGCGGGCTGGTCGAACGCATCGTGCCGCGCAACAGCACCATTCCCACCGCCCGTGCCCAGGACTTCACCACCTACCAGGACGGGCAGACCGCTCTGGCGCTGCACGTGGTGCAAGGCGAGCGGGATCTGGTGGCCGACTGCCGCAGCCTGGCCCGTTTCACCCTTCGTGGCATTCCGCCCATGGCGGCCGGTGCGGCGCGCATCCGCGTGACCTTCACGGTCGATGCCGACGGGCTGCTGTCGGTGGGAGCGCGGGAGCAAAACTCGGGTGTCGAAGCACGTATCGACGTCAAACCCGCGTATGGCCTGTCCGACGAACAGATTGCGGCCATGTTGCAGGACAGCTTCGCAACCGCACAGCAAGACATGCAGGCGCGGGCGCAGGTCGAAGCCCGGGTCGATGCCGATCGCATGATCCTGGCCACCCGCAGCGCGCTCATGGCCGACGGTGACCTGCTGTCGACCGACGAGCGAGCCGCCATCGAGGCACTGATGGCCGCGTTGCAGGCGGCAGCCGCCGATCCGCAGAGCGAGGCCGGTACCATCGAGGCCGCCACCGAAGCCCTGGCCAAAGGCACCGAAGCGTTTGCGGCCCAGCGCATGAACCGAGGCATCCAGCAGGCGCTGGCCGGCCGAAAGCTCGAAGAAGTCTGACCTACATGCCCACGATCAAGATCCTTCCCCATCCGGAGTACTGCCCGCAAGGCACGGAAATCAAGGCGCCTGCCGGTACCTCTGTCTGCGAGGCCCTGCTGGAGAACGGCGTGGCGATCGAGCATGCCTGTGACATGAGCTGTGCCTGCACCACCTGCCATGTCATTGTGCGGGACGGATTCGACAGCCTGGGCGAACTGGACGAGACCGAAGAGGACCTGCTCGACCGGGCCTGGGGGCTTGAGCCCCAGTCCCGCCTGTCGTGCCAGGCCATCCTGGCACAGCGAGACATCACCATCGAAATTCCGCGCTACACCATCAACCACGCGCGCGAGAACCATTGAACCATGCCCCAGTCGGGCAAGACCCCCAGGAACCCGTATGCGCCAGATCGTCCTGGACACCGAGACCACCGGCCTGTCGGCGGAAAACGGCGACCGCATCATCGAGATCGGTTGTGTCGAGTTGCTGCATCGCAAGCTGACCGGGCAGAACCTGCACCATTACGTCAACCCCGAGCGCGACAGCCATGAAGACGCGCTCAAGGTGCATGGCATCAGCAACGAATTCCTGCGTGACAAACCCAAGTTTGCCGAGATCGCCGATGAACTGCTGGCCTACCTGGACGGGGCCGAGCTGATCATCCACAACGCACCGTTTGACCTGGCCTTCCTGAACAAGGAGCTGCAGTTGCTGGGGCGCCCCCGCATCACCGACGTGGTGTCGGGCGTGATCGACAGCCTGGTGATGGCCAAGGAGCTGTTCCCGGGCAAGCGCAACGGTCTGGATGCGCTCTGTGACCGCCTGGGCGTGGACAACTCGGGCCGCACCCTGCACGGGGCCTTGCTCGATGCCGAGTTGCTGGCCGACGTCTACATCAACATGACCCGCGGCCAGGACGCGCTGATCATGGACATGGATGTGGTCGAAGGACAGACCGGTGAATCGGTGGTGCTCGATCTCAGCCGATTCGAGTTGCCCGTGGTGCTGGCCAACCCACATGAGGTCCAGGCGCATGAATCCGTGCTGGCCGATATCGAGAAGGCCAGCAAGGGCCGCCTGGTCTGGCGCCAGGCGGTCTGATGTCAAAAAAATTGAAGGCCGAGACAATCGCTCGGCAAAGCAGGCTATAATCTGAGGCTTCCGAGAGAACGGCGCAGACTTACGGATTGCGCCGCTTTCCGGGCGGTTAGCTCAGTGGTAGAGCACTGCCTTCACACGGCAGGGGTCGCAGGTTCGAACCCTGCACCGCCCACCAAGGTTTGAAACGGCACCTCAGCGGTGCCGTTTTTCTTTTCAGGCCGACGGTTCTGCTCCGGCAGGTGGGCGCCAGCGGAAGAACATCGGGTATACCTTTTCCACCACCGGGCCGTCGAAGGCCCAGGCTCGGCATTTGCCCAGGTGCATGGGCGGCCGGCCATCGGGCGGGGGGGCAAACGAGGCCGAGCGGGTCTGGAACGCGGCCGTTGCCATGGCAAACAGCAGTTCGCGCAGGTGGGTGCAGCCTTCGACGCCACCCAGGTGGCGCTCGATGGCCTGTCGCCAGCCGCGACCCATGGTGCTGCCGATCATGCGTTGCATGGG
>JALOSN010000111.1 GCA_025458415.1 Hydrogenophaga sp. | reverse complement strand
CATTTACGGCCTGATCGCGCTGAGCTTCGTGCTGATCTACAAGGCCACCGAGACCGTCAGCTTCGCCCAGGGCGACATGATGATGGTGGGGGCTTTTGGGGGCCTGGCCGCCATGACCTTCCTCGGCTTCCCGTTCTGGATCGGTGTGCCCGCCGCCATCATCGCCATGGGGGCTTTCGGCATGGTGCTCGAACGCCTGGTGATCCGCCCCATCCTGGGCCAGCCGGCGTTCTCGGTCGTCATGCTGACCATCGGGGTGGGCTACGTGCTGCGCGGGCTGATCACCATGATTCCGGACATCGGCACCGACACCCACACCCTCCCTGTGCCCTACGCCAACGAGGTGCTGCGCCTGGGCGGGCTGGTGGTGTCGGCCGAGCAGGTGGTGGTGATCGGCGCCACTGCGCTGCTGTGCGGCGCGCTTTATGCCATGTTCCGCTTCAGCAAGCTGGGCATTGCCATGCAGGCCTCGTCGCAGAACCAGCTGGCGGCCTATTACATGGGCATCCCGGTCAAGCGCTTCAACGGACTGGTCTGGGGCCTGGCCGCTGCCCTGGCGGCGATCGCGGGCCTGCTGCTGGCGCCCATCACCTTCGTGCATGCCAACATGGGCTTCATTGCACTGAAGGCCTTTCCCGCCGCCGTGGTCGGCGGCTTCGGCAGCCTGCCCGGCGCCATCGTCGGGGGTCTGATCATCGGCATCGTGGAGGCGTTCTCGGGCTTCTATCTGCCCGAGGGCTTCAAGGACATCGCCCCCTACATCGTGGTGCTGATCATGCTGGTGCTCAAGCCGAACGGCCTGTTCGGCGAGCAGCTGCGCAAGAAGGTCTGACACCGGAACCGTACCCATGCGATTTATCTTCAAGACCGACTACGACCAGGACATCCGGCTGGCCAAGCACGGCGGCCACGTCTTCTGGTATTCGCTGCTGGGCCTGTTTCTGGTGGTGGCGCCCTGGGTGATCGCCGAGTACTGGCTGGCCCAGCTGACCTTTGTTCTCATCTATTCCATCGTCGGGCTGGGCCTGATGCTGCTGGCCGGCTTCACGGGCCTGTTCTCTCTTGGACATGCCGCCTTCCTCGGGGTCGGCGCCTACACCCAGGCGGTCATGGTCAACGCCGGCATCCCGTTTCCCATTGCGCTGGCCTGCGCCGGCCTGCTGGCTGCTTCGGTGGGTGTCATCGTGGGCCTGCCGGCGCTGCGGGTCAAAGGCATCTACCTGGGTATGGCGACCCTGGCCTTCGGCTTCATCGTCGAAGAAGGCATGGCGCGCTGGGAAAGCGTGACCGGTGGCAACGCGGGCCTGATGGTGGGCTACCCCAAGCTGTTCGGCTGGGAGCTCGACTCGTCGACCGAGTTCTACTTCCTGTGCCTGGTGGTGACGGTGGCGGCCACCCTGTTCATCGTCAACCTGCTGCGCTCGTCCACCGGGCGTGCCTTCGTGGCCATCCGCGACTCGGAGATCTCGGCCCAGAGCATGGGCATCCACCTGGCCCGCTACAAGACGCTGAGCTTCGCCATCTCGGCGGCACTGGCCGGTGTCGGTGGTGCGCTGTACGCGCACAAGATCATGTTCCTGTCGCCCGAGCAGTTCAACCTGCTGCAGTCGATCGACCTGCTGCTCATGATCGTGATCGGTGGCCTCGGATCCATCCACGGTGCCTTCCTGGGCGCGATCTTCATCATCGTGATGCCACAGCTGATCTCGATCGGCAAGGACTTCCTGCCGGCGGCCATTGCCGAGGCCACCGGCCTGAAGGCCGTGGTCTACGGCATGGTGCTGATCGCCATCGTGCTGTTCGAGCCGATGGGCCTGTACGGGCGCTGGCTGAAGATCAGGACCTGGTTCCAGCTGTTCCCCTTCTACCGCAAGGGAATGTTCAAGCGCCAGAAATCGTTCCAGAAATCGGACCGACTCAAATGAGCCATATCCAGACCGATCCGGCGGACGTGCTGCTGTCGGCACGCAACCTGAGCGTGCGTTTCGGCGGCGTGCTGGCCGTCAACAACGTCAGCTTCGACGTCCGGCAGGGCGAGGTGTTCACCCTGATCGGCCCCAACGGTGCCGGCAAGACCACGGTGTTCAACCTGATCAGCCGCATCTACCAGCCGACGCAGGGCAGCATCGAATACCTGGGTCCGAACGGCCGACTGGTCCTGACCGAACAGCCACCGCACCGCATTGCCGGGCTGGGCATCGCGCGCACCTTTCAGAACATCGAACTGTTCGAGCATGCCACCGTGCTGCAGAACCTGCTGATCGGCCGGCACACCCACCGCCGCACCAGCCTGTGGAGCGAGGCCTTCTTCACCCGCAAGACCCGGCTGGCCGAGATCGAGGCGCGCGAAAAGGTCGAACAGGTGATCGACTTCCTGGACCTGCAGCACCACCGCGAAAGCATGGTCGCCGGCCTGCCCTATGGTGTGCGCAAGGTGGTCGAACTGGCCCGGGCCCTGTGCACCGAACCCCGCCTGCTGCTGCTGGACGAGCCCTCGTCCGGCTTGAACGTGGAGGAAACCGACGACATGGCGTTCTGGATTTCCGACATCAAGAACGAACTGGGCATCTCGGTGTTGATGGTCGAGCACGACATGAGCCTGGTGTCGAAGGTCTCGGACCGGGTGCTGGCCATGAGCATGGGCGCCGAACTGGCCACCGGCACGCCGGCCGAGGTGCAGAGCCACCCGGGCGTGATCGAGGCCTACCTCGGGTCGGTGGACGACGTGTCGGCCCTGCGTCGTGAGAACCAGGCCAGGACGGGGGTGGCCGCATGACCGCTCCCCTGACCGACAACGCAGTCCTCAAGCTGCTCAACGTCGAAAGTGCCTACGGCCCGATCAAGGCCATTCGCGGTGTAAGTCTGCAGGTCCGCCGGGGCGAGATCGCCACGGTGCTGGGCTCCAACGGTGCCGGCAAAACCACCATCCTCAAGACGATCAGCGGCATCATCGATCCGCGCAAGGGGACGGTGGAATTCAAGGGCGAGAACATCACCGCCCAGGACCCGGCCCACATCGTTCAGCAGGGGCTGATGCATGTGCCAGAGGGTCGGGAGGTCTTTCCGCTGCTGTCGGTGCGCGACAACCTGCTGATGGGGGCCTACACGCGCAACGACCGCGACGGGGTGGCGCGCGACATGGAGCTGGTGTTCAGCTACTTCCCCATCCTGCGCGAACGGGCGGCCCAGGATGCCGGCCTGCTGTCCGGCGGCCAGCAGCAGATGCTGGCGATCAGCCGCGCCCTCATGGCCGACCCCGACCTGATCCTGCTGGATGAACCCAGCCTGGGGCTCAGTCCCAAGCTGACCAAGGAGATCTTCGAGATCGTCGTGCGCATCAACCGCGAGCGTGGCACCACCATCCTGCTGGTCGAGCAGAACGCCAACATGGCGCTCAACGCCTCGGACTACGGCTATGTGCTGGAGAACGGCCGGATCGTGATGGAAGACACCTGTGCCCGCCTGCGCGAGAAGGAGGACATCAAGGAGTTCTACCTGGGCATGAAGGAGGCGGGCGTGCGCGCCGACCGCCGCTGGAAGAAAAAGAAGAACTGGAGATGAAGAAGCATGCACCCCCTGCGCCGCTTCGCGTCTTCCCCCTCTCTGGCCTTCGGCCGGAGGGGAACGCACCCAGTGGCCCGGCGAAGCCGGTTCCACGGGTGCCTGCTGCCAGAGCCACACCGTTCTTACCGCTCGGCTGAACGCAGAACATTGCGAGCAACGCTATGAGTTACTTGTGGGATTTGTCGAACATCAAGCCGCAGACCGAGGTGGTGCTGCCGGGCGAGACCATTCCGGCCATGTTCTGGAATGCGGTCGAGCGGCGGAGCGCCAACGTCTGGCTGCGCCAGAAGGACCTGGGCATCTGGCGCAGCTGGACCTGGCAGCAGGTCGGCCAGGCGGTGGAGGAAATCGGCCACGGACTGCTGGCGCTGGGCTTCGCCCAGCGCGAAACCGCCTCCATCCTGTCCAACACCAACATCGAATGGGTGCTCAGCGACCTCGCGGTGCTCAGCGCCAACGGCGTGGCCAACGGCATCTACCCGACCGACGCGGCCGAGCAGGTGCACTACCTGTGCGAGGACTCGCGCACCACCGTGCTGTTCGTGGAAGACGATGAGCAGCTGGACAAGGCGCTGGAGGTGCGCTCGCGCCTGCCCCAGCTGCGCAAGATCGTGGTGTTCGACATGGAGGGGCTGCGCGACTTTCACGACGATCAGGTGATGAGCCTGGACGCCCTGCGGGCGCTGGGTCGGGACCACGCCCGGGCCCAACCGAACGCACTCAAGGAACGCACGGCAGCGGTTTCCCCCGATGACCTGGCCATCCTGGTCTACACCTCGGGCACCACCGGCAAGCCCAAGGGTGCCATGCACGCCCACAAGGGCCTGGTCTACACGGTGCGTGGCTACAACACGCTGATCGCCCGCGACGAGAACGACGAGTGCATGTGCTTCCTGCCGCTGTGCCACATTGCCGAGCGCATGGGTGGCGAGTACTTTTCGCTCTACACCGGTGCCAAGCTCAACTTCGTCGAAAACCCCGAGACCGTGCCCGAGAACGTGCGCGAGATCGCGCCCACGGTGTTCACGGCCGTGCCCCGGGTCTGGGAAAAGTTCTACTCCGGCGTCATGATCGCGCTCAAGGAGGCCAGCGCCACCCAGCAGGCCGCCTACGCCTGGGCGATCGGCGTGGGCCAGCGCGTGGCCGACCTGGTGCTGGAAGGTAAAGAGGTGCCGGGCGGGCTGCGCCTGCAGTTCCGCATCGCGCGTGCGTTGGTGCTGGACAACGTGCGCAAGCTCATCGGTATTCACCGCTCCCGCTTTCTGGTCACCGGTGCGGCCCCCATCTCGCCCGACCTGGTGCGCTGGTACCTGGCCCTGGGCGTGCCGATGCTGGAGGTCTGGGGCATGACCGAAACCTGCGGTGCGTCCACCGGCATTCCGGCCGAGCGCATCAAGCCCGGCTCCATCGGGCCCGCCGCACAGTACAACGAGGTGAAGCTCGATCCCGCCACGGGCGAGATCCTGGTGCGGGGCCCCAATGTGTTCATGGGCTACCTGAACCTGCCCGAGAAGACCGCCGAGACCATCGACGCCGATGGCTGGCTGCACACGGGGGACGTCGGCCTGGTCGACGAGGAAGGGTTTTTCCGCATCACCGACCGCATGAAAGACATCATCATCACCGCAGGGGGCAAG
>JALOSN010000110.1 GCA_025458415.1 Hydrogenophaga sp. | reverse complement strand
CATGCGGCGGGCACCAGGGCCACCGCCAGCAGGGTGCGGTTCAGGAGGGCTTGTGACATGGATGGGAATTGTCCTTCAGCGCTGTGAACCGCATGTGCGACGCTGCCGCCAGGGGTGTAACCAGATGTCGGTCGTTGCGCCCGCCGGCGACCGTTGCAGCGGGCGCAGGGCGGTCAGGTGCTGCCGCGGACCGTGAGTTCAAAACCCAGGTCGACAGAGTTGTTCGACGGCTTTTCACCGCGCATGAGGCTCAGCAGCATCTGGGCGCTGGCCGTGCCGATGGCACTGCGTGGGGTGCGCACGGTGGTGAGGGGCGGCACCATCTGGTCGCTGCCAGAAAGGTCGTTGAAGCCAGCCATGGCCGTGCGTCCTGGCACCTCGATGCCGAGGCGCAGCGCTGCCAGCAGCCCGCCCTGGGCCAGATCGTCGTTGCAGAAGAACACGGCATCCACATCGGGTCGGGTGCGCAGCAGGTCCTCCAGCAGTTCCCCACCCAGCCGGATCGACGAGGGCTGCGGGCTCAGCAGTTCCAGTCGGGGGTCGTACAGCTTGTGCGCACGAAGGCAGGCCCGGTAGCCTTCGGCGCGCTGCATGGTGCGCGGGTCGAGTTGCGCCGCCACGAAGGCAATGCGCCGGCGGCCGCGCTGCACCAGATGCTCAGTGAGGTCGTGACCGGCATCGTGCTGCGAAAAGCCGACGCAGTACACGCCGCTGGCCTGGGTCAGCTCCATCAGGTGCACGCAGGGCACACCGCTTTTTGCCACCAACTGCCGAGCCGCCTCTGTGCGGTCGAAACCGGTGAGAAGCAGTCCCGCCGGGCGGTGCGCGAGATAGGTCTTCAGCAGCTGTTCTTCCTGCTCCGGGTCGTAGTGGGTGACGCCGATCAGGGTCTGGAAACCGTGCGGCTGGAGCGTGCTGTGCACCGCCTCCAGCACGTCCACGAACAAGGCGTTGGACAACAGGGGCACCAGCACTGGCACCTGGGCGCTGCGCTGGGACGCCAGGGCGCGGGCGGCCGGGTCGGGCACATAGCCCAGTTCCTTGGCCGCCAGCTGCACCCTGGCCACCAGCTCCGCGGCCACACCGCGCTCCCCGCGCAGCGCCCGGGAGGCGGTGATCGGGCTCACGCCGGCCGCCTGGGCCACTTCGTTGAGGGTGATGCGTCCGCTCGGGCGCCGTTTTCGTTCGGTGGTTGACAAGGGTTTTCCCGGGTGGGCAGTGAGGTGGGTTGGGTTAGGATAGCGCTATCCAAGGGCTAAGACAACAGCAAACATTCTCCACGGGATTCCTGACCAAAGCCTGCAAGGGCGGTCACGAGAGTCCCGTTTTTTTGATTCAATTGGACAGCGCTACCAAATGTCCCCTCCACCCGAAAACACGCTATTGGTCGTCATGGGCGTGGCTGGATGCGGCAAGTCCAGCCTCGGCCAGCGTTGTGCCAGCGCTCTGGGCGTCCCGCTGCTGGAAGGCGATGACTTTCACTCTCCACAGAGTGTGACCAAGATGCGCAGCGGTGTTCCGCTCGACGATGGCGACCGGGCAACCTGGCTGGAACAACTGGCGGGACAGTTGCAGCATCACCGCGAAACCGGCTGTGTTCTCACCTGTTCAGCCCTGAGACAGCGCTACCGCGACCGGCTGCGGCTGGCCGTTCCAGATTTGCGGTTTGTGTTCCTCCGCCTGACCGAGGCGGAGGCACGTGCCCGCGTGGCAGCGCGTCCGGAGCATGTGTTTCCCGTGAGCCTTGTGTCCAGCCAGTTCGAGGCTCTGGAGGATCCCAGCGCCGAGCCCGGCGTGCTGCGGCTGGATGCCACCGCATCACTCGACAGCCTTCAGGCCGAGGTGGTGCGCTGGGTGCATGCCGATGCACCCGCAGCGGCTGAGGAGGGCGCGCCATGAAGCTGGCTGCCCTGTTGCGCCACGGTGTGGAAGCGCTGATGGCCCTGTGCATGACCGGCATGGTGCTGGCCGTGTTCGGCAATGTGCTGCTGCGCTATTTCTGGGGCACCGGCTGGGTGGTGTCTGAAGAGCTGTCGCGGCTGCTGTTCATCTGGCTGGTGTGCCTGTCGGCCACGCTGGCCTTCGGCGAGGGCAAGCACCTCGGGTTCGATCTGATCACTGCCCGGCTCTCCGGCGCCAAGGCCACCGTATTGCGCTGGCTGTCCCGGCTGCTGATGGCCTTGGCGCTGTGGTACCTGGTGCGCGGTTCGTGGGAGCAGGTTCTGGTGGGCATGGACAGCCGCAGCCCGGTCATGAACTACCCGCTGGCGCTGGCGGCCGCCGGTACGCTGGTCATGGGCGTGTGCATGGCGGTGCTGTTGCTGTTGCAGGGGTGGCAGGAGCTGCGGGGCAATCCGTCTGGTGCGCCTGAAGCCGATGCGGGGAGGGGGCAGCCATGACCATCGCCATCTTCCTGTTCGTGCTGTTCGCGACCATGACGGTGGGCGTGCCGATCGCGTTTGCACTCATGCTGACCGCGCTGGCGCTCATGGTGCACCTGGACTTCTTCGACGCCCAGCTGCTGGCCCAGAACGTGCAGGCCGGGTTCGACAGCTTCCCGCTGCTGGCCGTGCCGTTCTTCATCCTCGCCGGTGAACTCATGAACGCGGGCGGCCTGAGCCGGCGCATCATCGACCTGGCGCGGTCGCTGGTGGGACACATTCCGGGTGGCCTGGGCTATGTGGCCATTGGCGCCTCGTTGATGCTGGCCTCCATGAGCGGCTCGGCGATTGCCGACACCGCGGCACTGGCCACCCTGCTTCTGCCCATGATGCGCAAGCAAAACTACCCCGAAGGACCGAGCGCCGGGCTGATTGCCTCGGGCGGCATCATCGCGCCCATCGTGCCGCCGTCCATGCCGATGGTGATCTACGGGGTGACCACCAACACCTCCATCAGCAAGCTGTTTCTGGCCGGCATCGTTCCGGGCATCCTGATGGCGGTGGGGCTGGTGCTGGTGTGGCGCGCCGTTGCCCGGGGCAAGGACCTGCCGGTGGCCGAGAAGACCAGTTGGGCCGAGCGGCGCAAGGTGCTGGCTGGCAGCGTCTGGGCATTGATGATGCCGGTGATCATCATCGGCGGGTTGCGCTTCGGCCTGTTCACGCCCACCGAGGCGGCGGTGGTGGCCGCCATGTACGCGCTGCTGGTGGCCACGGTGGTGTACCGAGAGCTCAACCTGGCGCGCCTGTACCGGGTACTGGTGGACGCGTCGCGCACCACCGGCGTGGTGATGTTCCTGTGCGGTGCTGCCACGGCTGCCAGCTACATGATCACCCTGGCCGATCTGCCCAATCAGCTCGCCGACACCATGGGTCCCCTGCTCAGTGAGCCTGTGCTGTTCATGGCGGTGGTGTGCCTGTTCCTGCTGGCGGTGGGCATGGTCATGGACCTCACGCCCACCATCCTGATCCTCGCCCCGGTGCTGGCACCTTTGGCGGCCAAGGCAGGCATCGACCCGGTGTACTTCGGTTTCGTCTTCATCTTCGTGGGCTGTCTGGGCCTGCTCACGCCGCCGGTGGGCACGGTGCTCAACGTGGTGGCCGGTGTCGGCCGGCTGCGCATGGAGCCTGTCATCAAGGGCGTCACGCCGTTCCTGCTGGTGTATTTCGCCATGCTGGTCTTGCTGATCCTGTTCCCCGCCATCGTGTTGTGGCCCCTCAAGCTGATGTTCTGACGCCTCGCACTTTTCTGTCCCTCACGGCACCCGCCGAATCCACCCCAAGGAGATCCACCATGAAGATTCGTCAACTCACCATCGCCGCCGCTGTGGCGCTGGCCACCCTGGGCACCGGCCTGGCCCAGGCGCAGGACATCAAGAACCGCATGATCCGGTTCGGCTATGGCCTCAACGAGGTGTCCAACCAGGGCCGCGCCGTCAAGGTGTTTGCCGACGAGGTGGAGAAGGCGTCCGGCGGCAAGATGAAGGTGCGCGCCATCGGCGCCGCCGCACTGGGCTCCGACGTGCAGATGCAGCAGGCCTTGATTGGCGGTGCGCAGGAAATGATGGTGGGCTCCACCGCCACGCTGGTGGGCATCACCAAGGAAATGGCGATCTGGGACACACCGTTCCTGTTCAACAACGGCAAGGAAGCCGACGCCGTGCTGGACGGCCCGGTGGGCCAGAAGGTGATGGACAAGCTGCAGGAAAAAGGCCTCGTGGGCCTGGTGTACTGGGAAAACGGCTTCCGCAACCTCACCAACAACAAGCGCGCAGTGACCAAGCTGGAAGACATGGAAGGCATCAAGCTGCGCGTGATGCAGAACAACGTCTTCATCGACAGCTTCAAGACCCTGGGCGCCAATGCTGTGCCGCTGCCGTTCTCCGAACTGTTCACCGCGCTGGAAACCAAGACGGTCGATGGCCAGGAGAACCCGTACAACACCATCCTCTCCAGCAAGTTCTACGAGGTGCAGAAGTACCTCACCGTGACCAACCATGTCTACAGCCCGTGGATCGTTCTGGTGAGCAAGAAGTGGTGGGACGGCCTGAGCAAGGACGAGCAGAAGGTGCTGCTGGACGCCGCGAAGAAGAGCCGCGACTTCGAGCGCCAGGACACCCGTGCCGAGGCCGACAAGGCGCTGGCCGACCTGCGGGCCAAGGGCATGCAGATCAACGAACTGTCCCCCACCGAAGCGGCCCGCATGCGGGAGAAGCTCAGCGCGGTGAACGCTTCCATCGCAGCGAATGTGGGCGAGTCGCTGTGGAAGGAAGTGCAGGACGCGGTGGCGCAGGCGCGCTCCCCGAAGTGACCTTCGGCGCCTGAGCGCACGAAAGAAAGCCGGCCCGGAGCCGGCTTTTTTCATGGAGCTTCGCGAATCAGCGCGGCGCCAGCCGGATCGCGCCGTCCAGGCGGATGACCTCGCCGTTCAGCATGTCATTCTCGATGATGTGCTTGGCCAGCTTGGCGTAATCGGCGGGGGTGCCCAGGCGGCTGGGGAAGGGCACACTGGCAGCCAGCGCGTCCTGCACCTCCTGCGGCATGCCGAACAGCATGGGTGTCCCGAAGATGCCAGGGGCAATCGTCATGTTGCGGATGCCGTTGCGCGCCAGGTCACGCGCAATCGGCAGCGTCATGCCGACCACGCCGCCCTTGGACGCGGCGTAGGCGGCCTGGCCGATCTGGCCGTCGTAGGCCGCCACGCTGGCGGTGGAGATCATCACGCCGCGCTCACCCGTGGATTCGGGTTCGTTCTTGCACATGGCGTCAGCCGCCAGACG
>JALOSN010000109.1 GCA_025458415.1 Hydrogenophaga sp. | reverse complement strand
CCCTTCGGCCATGGCGAGCGCCACCGGCCCGCTCACGGCACCATGCCGGGCAATGAGTTCGGCCGGTACACCGAGCAGCTCGGTCTTGGCACGGTTGGAGTAGCTCACCAGACCGCGTTCGAACCAGTCGCTGGAACCCGCAAGGTCGGTGCAGGCGCTGGCAATCAGGCCACCGGTGCAACTTTCTGCGGTGACCATCATCTGGCCCCGCGTCCGAAGTGCCTGGGCGATCTGCTCGACCAGGCGTGCAACGGGTTCGCTGTTCATCGGGGGCAGGCGCAGGAGCGCATTCAGAACCTCCAGAGGGCGATCACCAGCAGGGTGCACAGCGCCGCCGCGAAGTCGTCCAGCATGATGCCGAACCCGCCCCGAGCGCCGAAACCCTTGAAGCTGCGGTCGGCCCAGGCCATCGGCCCCACCTTCACCGCATCGAACAGCCGAAACAGGGCGAAGGCGACGACCTGCCCCCAGAGGCCGGTGGGCATCACCAGCCACAGGACCAGCCAGAACGCGACGATCTCGTCGATCACGATGTGTCCCGAATCGGCCACCTGCATGGCGCGCGCGGTGTGTGTGCAGGCCCACCAGCCGACCACGGTGGCGGCGGCGATCAGCCAGGCCCAGGCGGTGTCGTCCAGAAACGGGTCAAGGACCACAAAGCTCGCCCAGGCCCAGAGCGTGCCTGCCGTCCCCGGTGCCAGGCGGGACAGGCCGGAGCCCGCACCCAGGGCAATGAAATGCGCGAGGTGGGCGGTCAGGAAGGACCAGCCCGGTCGGATCGGTCGCGGTGTCGGGCATGGGGTCCGATTATGGGCTGCCGGGCGTCAGCGGAAATGGTCGTAGCCACCATACCGGCCAGGCAGAGGCCGGCCCTGCCCATCCAAGATCACCAGCGCTCGGGTGGCGGTGATCTCCCCGATGCGGGTGACCGCGGTGCCGGACTGCGCAGCGGCCTGCATGACCTGCTCACGTCGGTCGGGGGCGGCGGTGATGACCAGTTCGTAATCGTCACCTCCAGCCAGCAGGCAGGACCAGCGCTGCTCGGCGGGCAGCATGGCGAGTGCGGGTGCCACGGGAAGCTGATCGGCGTGCAGGCGCGCTCCGCAGCCGCTGCGGTCCAGGATGTGACCGAGGTCGCCGACCAGGCCGTCGCTCAGGTCGATGGCGGCATGGGCGATACCGGCCAGCGCCTGTCCCAACGCCAGCCTGGGCTGGGGCGCCTCCAGCCGCTGTTGCAGCAGGGACAGGTGGGGCCCGGCCACCGGCTGCGCCCAGGGTCGACCCAGCAGGAACTCCAGTGCCAGCCGGGCTTCGCCGGTGCGCCCGCTGAGCCAGATGTCGTCGCCCGGCCGGGCCGCGTCCCTGCGCAAGGCCTGCCCGGCAGCCACCTCGCCGAACACGGTGATGCAGATGTTCAAGGGCCCGCGCGTCGTGTCGCCACCCACCAGCGGGCAGCCGTGTTCGCGCGCCAGCGCGTGCAGACCACCGGAAAACCCGGCCAGCCAGGCGTCGTCCAGCTCGGGCAGCGCCAGTGCCAGGGTGAACGCCAGCGGGCGTGCACCCATGGCGGCCAGGTCGCTCAGGTTGACGGCCAGTGCCTTGTGCCCGAGACGAGCCGGGTCGGTGCCGGCAAAGAAATGACGTCCCTCGACCAGCATGTCGCTGGAAACCGCCAGTTGCATGCCCGGACGGACCAACAGCAGGGCGCAGTCGTCGCCGATGCCCAGCGGAACCGGTTCCTGGCCGGCGCTGGCAGGACGCCGGAAGTGGCGCTCGATGAGGGCGAATTCACCGTTACTCACCCGATGCGTCCTTCCGTTTGACCCTGCAGGGGGTCGGAGCCGGGTTCATGTCTTGGAGCCCCCGGCCGGATCACCGGTTTCCCGGCTCTCTTCGTCCAGCACCTCGCGCTGCCCATGGTGCTGCCAGGCTGCCTCGATGTCGCTGACGTCCTCGGTTTCGGTCTGCTGTTCGGCGCGTGGTGGCAGGAAGAAGCTGCGCGGGTGGCTGCGCAGTCGGCGGCGCAGGGCCATCTGGATCAGCCCGCGGTTGACCTCGCCGACGCCCTGGGCCTTGAGCGCCAGCCGGAACGCCAGGTAGAAGCTCACCAGCAGATTGACGGGACCAATGACCACGACGCCCGCGACGGCCCACCAGAAGTCCGGGCGGGACAGCACGTCGGCGCCGAGGGTCGCCCCAGCCGCGGCCAGCTGTCCCGCAGCCAGTGTCACGTGGCGGATATCCAGGCCCAGGCCGAAGAACTGGGCAAAGGCCGGGATCAGCCCGAGCATCATGCCCAGCGAGATGTTGGCCGCCAGGCCGGAGATGTTGTCGCGGAAGAAGCGGGCCCAGCGCGCGGCACGCTCACGCCCGAGCCAGCCCGTGAACCGGGGGTTGTGCCGGATCGCCGAGTCCAGGCGGTAATAGACGAACCAGTTCTCGACCCAGCCGGCAATGATGCTGGAGGCAAACAGCAACACACCGGTGAAGGCCGCAAACAGCGCGCTGGGTCCCAGCAAGTCCAGGCTGTGGATCACGTACTCGGCCTTTTCCGGGCCGATCATGGTCTCTCCCTTCACCAGGGCCAGCAGTCCGCTGATCAGCAGCACCACCGGAATCACCATGCCGACATTGCCGAATATGGACGCCATCTGCGAGCGGAACAGGTTGGCCACCTCGTCGACAAACCCGCGAACGGCACCCGGCTTGCGGATGTCCTTGAGCCGGGCCGCCATGGCCGGGGCGGTCACCGCCGGCTGCTTGGTGGCGACCGTGAAATGCAGCAGCTGGATCAGCACAAAGGACAGGGCGTAGTTCAGGCCCGCCGCGAACCCGGTCCAGAAAGCCGACAAGGCCAGCGCGGTGACGCCGAACTTGGCCCAGGTGGTCAGGCCCAGCAGCGCACCGCCGCCAGCGGCCATGCCCAGCATCTGACGGTACTCGGCCGCGTTGCGCGTGATGTAGCGTTCACCGGTTTCGGCGCTGCGCTCGGCCACCTTGGCTGCGGTCAGGCCGCTGCTGTTGGCGATCAGGGCGCGGATGCTCCGGGTGTCCAGGCCGAGCTGGGCCAGATCGGCGAGCAGGGCGGCCGTGGCGCGTTCGGGCTGGTCGGAGAGCAGGCAGTCCAGCAGCTGGTGGATGCGCAGCACGCGCTCCGACAGTTGCCGCAACCGGAAGACGATGCCGACCGAGATGCCGTGTTCCTGCAGGTGTGCGTAGACGGTCTCGGCCGCCACCTGGCAGACACGCAGCTGGTTCCTGAGCTTGTCGGCCTCGTGGCGGGCCTGACCGCTGCGGGGGCCGTGGCGCAGGGCGCTGCGGCGCAGGGCCTCGGCCTGCACCGGCAGGGCATGGAAGGCCCGGCGCGCCTGCTCCTCGTGGCTCATGCGCACACGGATCTCGCTGGCAAAGCCGGTCGCGCTGACCTGACCCACCGAAAACACCAACGCATCCAGCAAGGAGGTCTGCCATCTGGTGGCCACGGCGGCCCGGCCGGATGCCGCTTCCGGCGTTGCCGGTTCCGCCGCCGGCAGCAGCAGCTGCCGTATCCGCTGCAGCGTGCGTGAGTCGAGTGCCTGCAGCCAGCGAACGTCGAAACGGCTGGGCAGCAGCAGCCCGAACAGATCGCTCATGTCATGGGTTTCCGGCGTGCCGGGCAACAACTTGCGCCGCAGACGGTGGCCCAGCTCGCTCAGGAAAGCGGTGCGCGGCGCAAATCCATGGTCGGCCAGCAGCGGTGTCACATCCACCGTTTGCACGAACCGGTTCCACCAGCGGTGCCAGCGGGCCAGCCAGGCGGCATCGTCCTGTACCGTTTCCAGGATCTGGCGGATGTGGCCGACGCTGGCCTGGGGATCTGTGCCGTCGCCCCGTATCCAGCGCAGCAGCTCGATCAGCCACAGGTGGCGCTCGGCCAGCGGCGCGTCCGGGTCCAGGGCATCGAGCAGGGTCTGCAGGTCAGGGCGCATGGAGGTGCGGGCGCAGGCCCGGTGCGGGTGGGCAGCGGCTGATGGGCCGACGCGGATGGTCCTGTTCAGTGCAGCATGCGGGGTGCTGCTCCGCTGCCCGGTGTGGCATCGCCGGGCACCAGGGCAAACTCGTCGACGGGCGCTTCAAAGCGCTCGCCGTCTTCCGCCACGCAGAAGAAGCTGCCGCGCATGCTCCCGGTCGGGGTCTGCAGGCGCGTGCCGCTTGTGTATTGGAAGGACTCACCCGGTCTGAGCAGTGGCTGATGACCCACGACACCCAGACCCTTGACCTCTTCCGTCTGTCCGCGGGCGTCATCGATGATCCAGTGACGGGCGATCAGCTGGGCGGTGACGTCGCCCGTGTTGGTGATGGTCACTGTGTAGGCGTAGGCATACACCGCTTCATCGGGCGAGGATTGCTCGCTGAGGAACTGCGGTTCGACGTCGCAGGAGAACTGGTAACGCGCCATGGGCGGGATGTTAACGCCAGTCTGCAAGCCCCCTTGTGAAGGTGTCGGGCCATGGCCTGCGAAAATGGGGGTTTTATCCATCCGGACACCTGCATGTCGACCCCGTTCCGCATCGCCCCATCCATCCTGTCTGCCGACTTCGCCCGCCTGGGCGAGGAGGTGAGGGACGTCATCCAGGCGGGGGCCGACTGGATCCACTTTGACGTGATGGACAACCATTACGTGCCCAACCTGACCTTCGGCCCCATGGTCTGCCAGGCGCTCAAGCCCCATGCCAGGAGGGCCGATGGCCGCCCGGTGCCGATCGACGTGCACCTCATGATCCAGCCGGTGGACGCACTTGCAGGCGCCTTCATCGACGCCGGGGCTGACCTGGTGAGCTTCCACCCGGACGCTTCGGCCCATGTTCACCGAAGCGTACAGGCCATCAAGGCGCGCGGCTGCCAGGCAGGCCTGACCTTCAACCCCGCGCAGCCGCTGGACGTGCTGGACTGGGTGATCGATGACATCGACCTGATCCTGATCATGAGCGTCAACCCGGGCTTCGGCGGTCAGAGCTTCATCGACTCGGCCCTGCGCAAGATCGAGCAGGCGCGCAGGCGCATCGAAGCCAGTGGCAAGGACATCCGGCTGGAGGTGGACGGTGGCATCAAGGCGGACAACATCCGCCGCGTGGCCGATGCCGGTGCCGACACCTTCGTGGCCGGCAGCGCCATCTTCGGCAAGCCCGACTACAAGGCCGTCATCGACAGCATGAGGGCGGCGCTGGCCTGATGCGGAGCGACATCCAAGCGCAGGCGCCCTCTGCCGGGGACGATCGACCTTCGCTTCGGCGCAGCGTGGGGGCTGTGATCGTCGACCTCGACGGCACCATGGTCGATACGCTGGGCGACTTCGAGGTCGCCCTCAACCGCATGCTGGCCGAGCTGTCTTTGCCGCCGGTGGACCGGTCCCTGGTCGGGCGTACCGTGGGCAAGGGTTCCGAGCACCTGATCCGCAATGTGCTGGCCGAACAGCTGCGGCGGGCGGATTCGGCGGCCGGCGCCTGTACGGCGACCTGCCCGGACGCGCGCTACGAGCAGGCCTGGCGGTCCTACCAGAACCACTACCGGGCCATCAACGGCGATTTTTCCGAGGTCTATCCAGGTGTCCGGGAGGGCCTTCAGGCCTTGCGGTCACTCGGACTGCCGATGGCTTGCCTGACCAACAAACCGCGCGCCTTTGCCGTCGACCTGTTGGAGGCCAAAGGACTGAGTCCCTTTTTCTCCCATGTGTTTGGGGGTGACAGCTTCGAGCGCAAGAAACCCGACCCTCTGCCGCTGATCCGGACCTGCGAAGCGCTGGGCTCCCTGCCGCGGCACACGCTGATGGTGGGGGATTCCGATAATGATGGCCGGGCCGCCCGGGCCGCCGGTTGCCCGGTGGTGCTGGTCAACTACGGCTACAACCACGGCCAGCCCATTGCGGACGCTCCCCATGATGCGCTGGTCGCTTCGCTGGCCGAGCTGCCGCCCTGGCTCACGACCTGACTCAGCTGGCCGTGGACTTGCCCAGCAGGGCGTCCTTGAGCTGCCAGTCGGCCGGTTTGGGACCCAGCCAGATGCGCATCAACGCGTCGAAGAACTCCGGCTCCTTGAACGGCTGCCCATCTACCTGGCCCTTGACGGTGAGCACGGTCCCGGTGCCGGGAATCCAGTCCAGCACAAAGGTCTCGCCGCTTTTGAGCTGCTTGTGGTCGGTGAACACCTGGCTCATGCGCATCACACCGGGTATCAGTCGCGAAAACTGCTTGCGGTCCATGTTGTCTTCCATGCCGCGGGCGAACAGCTTGCCCAGCTCGGCCGAGTCGATGTCGCGCAGCATGGTGATGGTCATTCGCTTGGGGCCGGTCTGGGCCATCACGGCCTCGGGGGTGTCGGCCTTTTGTTCCAGATACAGCCCGGCGGTGTAGACCCTGAAGACTGCCCGGTACCGGACGCCCGCCCCGTTGAGCTGCAGCGCCTTGCCGGCCGCCAGTCCGCTGCCCAGGGCAAGCCCTGCCGCCAGAAGCCAGGCACGGGCCATGAGGAAACGGGTCTGTTGCATGGTCGACTCCAACAAGAGAGCAAAACAAGGTTTCGGGAGGGGTGTCTGACGGCGTCGGGCGATGCGCGACACGGCCCAATTCTCCCGAACCGGCGCAAATGGTACAAGCCAGTACCAGACGATCGGTGGCCTGCCGGCCCTGTGCGGAGCGGGTCGCGTCACCCAGGTGACGGGCTTTGCTACACTGTACGCATCATGTTTGTCTCCTGCACGTTGTCCGCTGGTGTCGTGCCTGGCCGCTGTGGCCGGGGAGCCTGGCCCTGGCGCAAGCCAGCGTAGCCAGCCCCATCCCCAAGGTTTCGCGCCAGTTCCGCTGGCCTCCGCGAAGCCGACAGCCGACAGCCGGCAGCCCCTTGCGTGGGCAGCCACCCCCGAATCAGGAAGACACCGTGGCGGTGTGCCGGAGAAGAACACATGATCACCGAACTCGAATTCAAGAGCCTCACCCAACAGGGCTACAACCGCATCCCGCTGATGGCCGAGGCCTTCGCGGACCTCGAAACCCCGCTATCGCTTTACCTCAAGCTGGCCCATGGCCGCGGCGATGGCGCCCACAGCTTCCTGCTCGAATCCGTCGTCGGCGGCGAGCGCTTCGGCCGCTACAGCTTCATCGGTTTGCCCGCGCGCACCCTGCTGCGCGCCAGCGGTTTTGGTGCCCATGCCAAGACCGAAGTCGTGCACGACGGTGTGGTGGTGGAAACGAACCAGGGCAACCCGCTGGACTTCATCGCGTCCTACCAGCAGCGGTTCAAGGTCGCGCTTCGGCCCGGCCTGCCGCGCTTCTGTGGCGGTCTGGCCGGCTACTTCGGCTACGACGCGGTGCGCTACATCGAGAAGAAGCTGGAGAAGACTTGCCCGCCCGACACCCTGGGCACGCCCGACATCCTGCTGCTGCAGTGCGAGGAGCTGGCGGTCATCGACAACCTCTCGGGCAAGCTCTACCTGATCGTCTACGCCGACCCGGCCCTGCCCGAGGCCTATGCCAACGCCAAGAAGCGCCTGCGCGAACTGAAAGAGGCGCTGAAATACTCGGTGGCCGCGCCGGTGGTCAAGCCCAGCCAGAGCCATCCGGCCCAGCGCAGTTTTGCCAAGGACGATTACCTGAAATCGGTCGAGCGCGCCAAGGAACTGATCGCCGCGGGCGACTTCATGCAGGTGCAGGTGGGCCAGCGCATCAGCAAGCGCTACACCGAGTCGCCGTTGAGCCTGTACCGGGCGCTGCGCTCGCTCAACCCCTCGCCCTACATGTACTACTACCACTTCGGGGATTTCCACGTGGTGGGGGCCTCGCCCGAAATCCTGGTGCGTCAGGAACACACAGAAGAGGGCCAGAAAGTGATCATCAGGCCCCTGGCCGGCACCCGCCCGCGCGGCGCCACGCCCGAGAAGGACAAGGTCACCGAGGTCGAGCTGCTGGCCGACCCCAAAGAGCGCGCGGAACACGTGATGCTGATCGACCTGGCGCGCAACGACATCGGCCGCATCGCCAAGATCGGCAGCGTCAAGGTGACCGAGGCCTTCGTGGTCGAGCGCTACAGCCACGTGATGCACATCGTGAGCAACGTGGAAGGCGTCCTCAACGACGGCATGACCAACATGGACGTGCTCAAGGCGACCTTCCCGGCCGGCACGCTGACCGGCGCGCCCAAGGTGCATGCCATGGAACTGATCGACCAGCTCGAACCGGTCAAGCGAGGCATCTACGGCGGCGCCTGCGGTTACCTCAGCTACGCCGGCGACATGGATGTGGCGATCGCCATCCGCACCGCCATCATCAAGGACCAGACCTTGCACGTGCAGGCCGCGGCCGGCGTGGTGGCCGACTCGGTGCCCGAAATGGAGTGGAGGGAAACCGAGCACAAGGCGCGTGCCTTGCTGCGCGCGGCTGAGCTGGTGGAGGAAGGCCTGGAGTGAACGCCATGACGAACAAGATCCAAGACATGAACGGCGCCGGGCCGTCCCAAGCCGTTCAAGCTCCTCGGACCGGCGAAGCCGGGGCCCCCTCCCCGTCTTGGGGCAGCGGACCTCGCGCAGCGGGGGAACGTGGGGGCGTCAAGGTTTTGATGGTGGACAACTACGACTCGTTCACCTTCAACATCGTGCAGTACTTCGGGGAACTCGGTGCCGACGTGACCGTGGTGCGCAACGACGAGATCACCGTCGACGAGATCCAGCGCCGTGTAGATGCGGGGCAGGTGGACCGGCTTGTGATTTCCCCCGGCCCCTGCTCGCCGGCGGAAGCCGGCATCTCGGTGCCGGCCATCCAGCACTTCGCTGGAAAACTGCCCATCCTCGGTGTCTGCCTGGGCCACCAGAGCATCGGCGCGGCTTTCGGCGGCAAGATCGTCCGCGCGCAGGAACTGATGCACGGCAAGACCAGCGTCATCACGACCACGCAGGAGGGCTTGTTCGCGAACCTGCCCGAGCAGTTCACCGTCAACCGTTACCACTCGCTGGCCATCGAACGCGCAAGCTGCCCGGATTGCCTGAAGGTCACGGCCTGGACGCCGGACGGCGAGATCATGGGCGTCAAGCACAAGACCCTGGCCATCGAAGGCGTGCAGTTCCACCCGGAAAGCATCCTGACCGAACACGGCCACGCGATGCTGAAGAACTTTCTTGAGCAAGCCGCATGAAGGTCGTCGATCTCAGGAGCGACACCGTCACACAGCCGACGGCGGCCATGCGCGCCGCCATGATGGCCGCCCCGCTCGGCGACGACGTGTTCGGCGACGACCCCACGGTCAACGCGCTGCAGGAACGCATCGCGGCGCTCACCGGCAAGGCCGCTGCGCTGTTCATGCCTTCGGGCACCCAGAGCAACCTGTGCGGCATCCTGGCGCACTGCGGCCGCGGTGACGAGTACATCGTCGGCCAGCTGGCCCACACCTACCGTTACGAAGGCGGTGGCGCCGCGGTGTTCGGCAGCGTGCAGCCGCAGCCACTGACGCAGGATGCGCAAGGCCGCATGCCACTGGCCGACATCGCGGCGGCCATCAAGCCCGACGATCCGCACTTCGCGCGCACCCGCCTGCTGTGCCTGGAGAACACCTGGAACGGCCACGTGATGCCCGACGACTACCTGCGCGGCGCCACGGCGCTGGCACGCGAGAAGGGGCTCAACACCCACCTCGACGGCGCGCGGGTGTTCAATGCGGCGGTGGCTTCTGCCGCGCCGGGGCAGGGGGCTTTGGGCCGTCTGCGCGAGATCGCCGACCACTTCGACAGCCTGTCGGTCTGCTTCAGCAAAGGTCTGGGCGCACCGGTGGGTTCTGCCCTGTGCGGCTCTCACGAGCTGATCGCCCGCGCGCGCCGCATCCGCAAGATGGCCGGCGGTGGTCTGCGCCAGGCCGGTCTGCTGGCCGCCTGCGCGCTGCACGCGCTGGACCACCACGTGGATCGGCTGGCCGAGGACCATGCGAATGCCCGCCGTCTTGCCGAGGGCCTGGGTGGTATCGACGGCCTGACGGTGAAGTCGGCCGAAACCAACATCGTCTTCGTCGATGTGGCCGATGGACGCGGACCGGCGCTGCTGGATTTCCTGAAGGCCCATGGCGTGCTCGCCACCGGCCTGATCGGTCTGCGCTTCGTCACGCATCTCGATGTCAACGCGGCCGACATCGACCACGCCATCGTCAGCGTGCGCCGCTTCTTTGCCGTGGCGCCCGCAGCGGGAGCCTCCGCCGGGCGCATCGGCCCTTACTGATCGGTCCAGGAATGCCGCCATGCCCGACACGACGCAACTCCTGATGTTCATCGCGGCGGGCTGGTTGCTCAACCTCACGCCCGGCCCTGATGTGCTCTATATCGTCAGCAGCGCGCTCAGGAGCGGTGTCCGCGCCGGCATTGTGGCGGCGCTGGGCATCGTCAGCGGCTGTTTCGTGCACGTGTTCGCGGCAGCTCTGGGCGTCGGTGCGCTGTTGGCCACCTCGGCCGCTGCCTTTGTCGCGCTCAAGTGGTTGGGTGCAGCCTACCTGATGTGGATGGGCATTCGTCTTCTGCTGGCCCAAGGTGGCGGTACCGCCATCGTGCCGAACCGGGAGATCGGCGAGGTGGTGGCCGTCAATCTCTGGCGCGTGTACCGCCAGGGCTTCCTTACGAACGTGCTCAATCCCAAGGTGGCCCTCTTCTTCCTGGCTTTTGTGCCGCAGTTCATTGCACCCGGCACTGAGCACAAGGTGGCGGCGTTCCTGCTGCTGGGCCTGCTGTTCAACCTCAACTCGCTGCCCATCAACTTCGGCTACGCCTGGCTGGCCGGCTGGGCCTCGCGCCGCGTTGCGGCCGTCCAGCGCACCATGCACTGGATGGACCGGGCGGCCGGCCTCATGTTCGTGGGTTTTGGCCTGCGCCTGGCCATGACCGAAAATCCAGCCCGTTAAGCCACGGAGACCACCCATGCCCCATACCCACAAGATCACTCCGCAGGAAGCGCTGCAGCGGACCATCGAGCACCGCGAGATCTTCCACGACGAGATGCTGCACCTGATGCGTCTCATCATGAGCGGCGAGATGTCGCCGGTGATGATGGCCGCGCTGATCACCGGCCTGCGCGTGAAGAAGGAAACCATCGGCGAGATCACCGCTGCTGCCCAGGTCATGCGCGAGTTCTCGACCAAGGTGCACGTGGCCGACAAGACGCACCTGGTGGACATCGTGGGCACCGGGGGTGATGGTTCGCACACCTTCAACATTTCCACCTGTTCCATGTTCGTGGCTGCCGCCGCGGGCGCCAAGGTCAGCAAGCACGGTGGGCGCAGCGTCTCCAGCAAGAGCGGCAGCGCCGATGTGCTGGAGGGTCTGGGCGTCGACATCAACCTGCCGCCGGACGCGATCGCGCGCAGCATTGCCGAGGTGGGTGTGGGCTTCATGTTCGCCCCCAATCACCACCCGGCCATGAAAAACGTGGCGCCGGTGCGCCGCGAACTGGGCATCAAGACCATCTTCAACATCCTCGGCCCGCTGACCAACCCGGCCTCGGCGCCCAACATCCTGATGGGCGTCTTCCACCCTGACCTGGTCGGCATCCAGGTGCGCGCGCTGCAGCGCCTGGGCGCCGAGCATGCGGTGGTGGTCTACGGCCGCGACGGCATGGACGAGGTGTCGCTGGGGGCAGCGACCATGGTCGGCGAGCTGAAGAACGGCGAGATTGCCGAGTACGAAATCCACCCCGAAGACTTCGGCCTGACCATGGCCAGCAGCCGGGCGCTGCGTGTCGAGACGCCCGACGAGTCGAAGGCCATGCTGCTGGGGGTGCTGGAGGGCAGGGAAGATCCTGCGCTCAAGGCCGCCTGGGACATCGTGGCCCTCAACGCGGGCGTGGCGCTGTACGCCGCCAACGTCGCGTCCGACATGGGACAGGGCATCGCGCTGGCCAAACGCACCCTCGAATCGGGCGCCGCCGCCGCCAAGCTGCGCGAACTGCAGGCCTTCACCCGGAACGTGACCGCCTCGGTCGGGCCCTGAACCCTGTGCTCATGCCCATCTGGCTGCAGAACGAAGGTGCCTGGATCGCCATCGGCGTGTCCCTGCTGTTCATCGTGGCCGGTGTGGTGATGCACCGCGTCATCATCAGGGTGCTCAAGGCACCCGCTCCCAAGGAAAACGATTCCCATGAGTGACATCCTGC
>JALOSN010000108.1 GCA_025458415.1 Hydrogenophaga sp. | reverse complement strand
TCTGCGGTCGAGCAGGGCGCCGTCCTGCCCCAGCATGCGCACGCTCTCTGGGCGGGTTGGGCCATGCCAGGCAGTCCGACCCGTGTCAACCAGGATGCCCCCCAACCCGGCGAGGCTGCTGCACCCACCGCCTTGTCAGACCCTCCTTACCTCGAGAAGCTGAGGCAACTGCGCAGCCAGCCCCTGCCCGAACCGGCTGCCACCCCTCCGGCCTGGCTGACCCACTCAGTGGCTGGTTGCATCGGTGCGGTGCTGATGTTCCTGCTGCTGGCATTCTTCTGACGCACGGCATCGCCCGCACAGCAGGTTCATTGTCCGAAGCGCGGGCCCTGATGCAGGAAGGCCTTCTCTTGCGCCGTGTCGGTGCGGCCCAATGCCGCGTTTCGGTGAGGAAAACGGCCGAAGCGGGCCACGATGTCCCGGTGTTCTATGGCTGCCCGGAGATTTCCCTCCAGTGCTGTCCGGACGGGTCCCCCGGAGGCCCCGTGCAACGCACGAAAACGATTGACACAGGTCTCTTGAAGGCTCAGGTCCTCCGCATGCATGAGGGGCATGTAGAGAAACACCCGTCCGACAGTGGGCAGGCGTCGATCGTCTCCATGGTCTAGGCTCTCGACAACAAGCTGCTGTGCTCGCCCGTCGCCAGCGAATGCTTGGGCTGTGCCCCGGTGGACGTTGCGGCTGAACTGGTCAAGCAGCAGGATCAGCGCCAATCGCGCCTGAACCGGCTGCTCCCATTCGCGCAGACCGCGGGCCAGCGCCTGTTCCACGAGCGCCCCGAAGCTCGTCCGGATGCGGGCATCCAGCGCCTCGCCTCCGCCAAACCAAAGGCTGTTGCGGTCGGAGTCCGGCCAGTCCTGCAGCAACGGCGATCCGAACCAGAAGTCAAGGATCTGCAATGCGTCGGACGGGAGCTCTGGATGTGGCATTTGATTTACGTTCTGCAACAGGTTTGACGAGGCGTATGGTAGAGCGCGTGGGCAAATGATCTGTAATACGGGTACGGGGAGCGTGCCGCCACCCCGGATTCTGGAGAACACCATGCAGTTGCCTTCGTTGCCGTTTATTTCCCTGCTTCGGCAGCGGCGTTCCCACACCAGCACCAGGAATCGTGCGGCCGCGGCACTGGCCATGGTTGCCGGTGCCTGGTGCCTGTCCGCCACCGTGGCGCCTGTGCACGCACGCGATGTCTATTTCTCGATCGGCGTGAATACGCCGGGTGTTTCTGTTGGTGTCAGCAACGCGCCTCCGGTTGTCTACCATCCACCGGCCGTTGTCCACTATCCTCCCCCCACCGTGCATTACCCGCCGCCAGTGGTCCACTATCCGCAGCCGGTGGTGGTACATCCACCGCAGGTTGTCTACCCCCGCCCGGTGCTCGTCTATCCCCAGCAACCGGTCCTGATCGGCCGTCCGACGGTCGTGTCTCCCCAACCGATCTACTACGATCATCCAAGACATCCCGGCCTGCGACATGGGCATCACAAAGGGGATCGCCACCACAAGGGTGACCGCCACTACAGGCATCAGGGACCCTATTACCAGTACTGATTCCTGATCGGTTCACGCTGGCGGACATCATTGACTCGGTGGTTCGGCTCCAGCCAGAAAAAGGGTTTCGTGGCGGCCCAACGCACGTGCGCGGTACCCGGTGTCGCGCCCGAACACCAAGGGCATCTGACTGGCGTAACATGAGACGGCTTGCAGTTTCCGCTGCCGGTCAGGTGGTATGGTGACCCTCTGCAGGGGCTTGCGGAATGTGCTGGTGAGTTCCAGTGCCAGTGCTGTGTCGCCTTGTTTCCATATGTAGGGCAATTCGGCATAGAAACCCAATCGGCAGGGGTGTCCGGTCAATGCGTTCCAGAAGACGTCTCTGACCTGGCGGTGGTCTCCGTGGGCAGGCGCGCCGAACGGTTGGCGTGTGAGGCGGTTCCACATGATCTGCCACGAGGAGTAGGGTCGATCGCCGCCGGCGGCGGCTGGCAGCAGGACCAGCGTGTGCTCGTCGGGTAGGCCGATCTCCTTGTTCCATCGTTGAATCGAGGCATTCGCTTGTTCCTCATCGAGCTGACCACCCTTCAAACCGGCATGCAAATGGGAGCAACCCAACTGTTCCATCGCACTCGTATCCTCAAGGCGTCGGGCAGCGAATTCCTGTGTGGTGTCAGCAAATCCGGCATCGCGGGTCCATGCACCGCCCGGACCCGGTTCGGCGTCGGTGAACAAGGTCACCACCATCGCGTCGGCCGCGGCAGCCTGCAACAGGGTTGCCACCGAAAAAACCGCATCGTCAAGGTGAGGGGAGAGCACCAGGAGCCGGCGCACGCCCAGTCTGTCCAGCCAGGCAGGAATGGCCTTCAGTGCCAGTTCGTCGGTGGCGGCGGATGGGTTCATGGCCGGCGAGGGTGGGTTGGTTCGCGCCATTCTGTCACGGGGGAGAATCACCGACATCAGCTTCGCCCTGTACGGGAACCTGCAGCCTGCATCCCGATCGTTCTTCGGCAAAAACACCATCTGCCGGTGTTCAACAAGGGCCTGGCAGCGGTGCCTGAATGGAGCTTCTTGACATGATGAATCGGGGGTGGCCATGAGCAACGTGGATCGGCGCCGCTGTCTGATGGCGGGACTTGCCCTGTCGGCGGGTGTGTCCGCTCTGCTGGCCGGCTGTGCCTTGTCTCCACCGGGGCCGCGGGTGCTGACATTGTCTGAGGCGCGCTTCGTCGAGCTTGTGTCGCGCCAGTTCCCCTATTCGCATCGCTACATGGAGTTGTTCGAGGTGCGGTTCAGTGACCCGGGTGTTCGACTGCTGCCCGATGACAACCGGGTGGCCACGCGTCTGGCTGTGGCGGTCGGGCTGCTCGGTACCAGGCAGCGCCAGCGGCAGGGAACGGTGACGCTCAGTTATGGGATGCGGCTGGCCATGGAAGACCGCACGCTGCGGTTGCATGATCTGCGCGTCGAGAAGCTGGATGTACCCGGATTGCCGACACCAGTGGCATCTTTGATGCAGAGCCTGACGGAGGTGTTGGTGCAGGAACAGTTCAGGGAGCTGGTGGCTCACCGTCTGAGCGAAGATGATTTGCGCAGTGTCAGTGGCTGGGGCTACGAGCCGGGGGAACTTCGTGTGGTGCCCCAAGGCGTGGAATTGCAGCTACGGCCCGTGCGACGGCCCTGAGCGGGGTTTGATTCGGTCGTTGTCTGGGCAGGTACCCTAGGAATGAAGTGTCTCTCCTGCATGGTTTGCCTCTGGCTTGTCGGGGCAGCCTGACGCTGGCCCGCCGGGCGCGTTCCTGCCCAATCCAGCCCGCCTTGTCTGTTCATGGATACCGCACTGCTGATCAAGGCCGCCATCATGGGGGTGGTGGAAGGTCTGACCGAGTTCCTGCCGATTTCCTCGACGGGCCACCTGATTCTCACGGCCGCCTTGCTCGAATGGCACGGGGAGAAGGTCAAGCTGTTCGAGGTGGTCATTCAGACCGGTGCCATCCTGGCCATCGTTTCCCTTTACGTCGAACGGCTGTGGCGGGTGGTGCTGGGGCTGCCTGGTGACCCGGTGGCGCGGCGATTCGCGGTCAACGTGTTGATCGGATTCTTGCCCGCGGCCGTGACCGGCGTGCTGTTCATCGACGTGATCAAGGGTGTTCTGTTTTCTCCCATGGTGGTGGCCGGGGGGTTCATCGTGGGTGGACTTGTCATACTCTGGGTCGAGCGTCTGCAGGCCCGTGGTGCGTCCACGGTGGTCAATGACGTTGATCAGGTGACCTGGCGCGACGCACTCAAGGTCGGTCTGATCCAGTGCACGGCGCTGGTGCCAGGGGTCAGCCGCTCGGGCGCGACCATCATCGGCGCCATGCTGGTCGGATTCGGTCGCAAGTCAGCCACCGAGTTCAGTTTCTTTCTGGCGATTCCGATGCTGTCTGGGGCAGCCGCATACGATCTTTACAGGAATCATCACCTCGTGGGAGCCGAGGATCTGCCACTGTTCGGCGTGGGTCTGGTGGTGTCCTGGCTGTCGGCCTGGGTGTGCGTGAGGTGGTTGCTGCGCTTCGTCGGGCAGCACAGCTTTGTGCCGTTTGCCTGGTACCGCATCGCGTTCGGCGTGCTGATCATCGTGACCGCACAAGCAGGATGGGTGGACTGGACGGGCTGATGGGGGGTGGGCCGGGTCAGCGACCGGGTGGATTCGAATCGGGTGCGTCGGGTTGTGGCACGCTGAAGCAGAAAGTGGCGCCCTGGCCGGGTGCTCCCTTGGCGTGCAAGGTGCCGCCGTGGCGCAGCACGATGCGATGGGCGGTGGCCAGTCCGATGCCCAGACCGCTGAATTCGTGTGGCTGGTGCAGCCGCTGAAACGGCTGGAAAAGCTTGTCAGCCCGGCTCATGTCGAACCCTGACCCATTGTCGGCCACGCAGAACCGGGTCTGGCGCTCGTCCACCCGGGCAAACATCCTGATCCGCGGTTGAGCCGTTTCAGCGGTGTACTTCCAGGCGTTGTGCAGCAGGTTTTGCAGCAGGGCCTCCATCAGCGCCGGATCTGCGGTGACCATGAGGTCGGGTTCCACCGACCAGTCGACCTCCCTTTGCGGTGATTCGGCAGACAGCTCTTCCAGCATCCGGGTGGCGATCAGACTCAGGTTCACCGGCTGGCGCTGCAGTTCACCGCGACCGACCTGGGCCAGCTTGAGCAGTCCGTCGATGAGCAAGCCCATCTTCCGGCTTGCCTGCATGATGCGGTCGAGGTGACGCCGGCTGCCCGCATCCAGCGCCGGGTTGTCTTCCTGCAGGGCCTGCGCGAATCCGTTGATCAGGCGCAGGGGCGAGCGCAGGTCATGCGCGACGGCGTACGAGTAGCTTTCGAGCTCGTCATAGGCATCCTTGAGTTCGCGCGTGCGCTCACGGATCTTCTGCTCAAGCGAGGCATTGAGCCGCTGTATCTGCCGCTCCGCCACCTTGCGCTCCGTGACGTCCTGGGTCACGCCAAAGGCATGCACCGCGCGACCTTCCGAGTCCCGTTCGAATTCGGCACGCACGCTGAACCAGCGGTCCTGGCCATCGATCCTGGCGCGGTAGGTCGAGTTGTAGGGACGAAGGCCCCTCACGGCGTCTATCCAGTCATTCTGGATGCGCTCGCGGTCCGACGGGTGGGTGAGGGCCAGCAGGTCGCTTCCGGAGAACTCCGCCCAGGGCAATCCCAGTTGCCGGTAGGAGTTGTCCAGCGTCCGGAACCGGTCGGCTGGAACATCG
>JALOSN010000107.1 GCA_025458415.1 Hydrogenophaga sp. | reverse complement strand
AGTGCCTTGCCGGTCTGCTCCCAGAAGACCGGATCTTCCGGCTTCCAGTTCTGGATTCTTGCCATGATGTGTGTGCCTTTCTGCATCGTTTGCACGGGCCCAGGTGAGGCCCATCGCAACAGGCCTCACTGTGCTGTCGAAGGGCAGCGGTGAACATCCTTCCATGGAACGCCTGACGGGGTCTGAAAGACCGATGCCGCCCACAACCCATCCTTCGAAAGGACTAGTCCCTTGAAGCGCAAAAAAAAGGGCCGCGACAGGTGCGGCCCGAACGAGGAATGGCTGCCAGCAGGTGTCAGCTCGACTGGCCCTTGGGCACGAGGCCCCGCTGCTCGAAGCTCTGCACCAGGGCACGCAGGTCGTCGACGCTGCGGAAATTGGCGGTCACGGTGACGCCGTCGCCCTTGTCGACCAGCTCGACCTTGTCACTGCCCTTGAACACCAGGGCCAGCTGGGCCTGGGCCTGCTTCTTCTGCCTGGCCTCCTCGGCAATGGCCTTGTCCACCGACGAAATCACGTACTCGTCACCGAAGCCGCCTTCGGGTTCCTTGAGCCAGAGGTAGCAGGCAATCCAGCTGATGAACGCGCCGGCCGCGATGATGAAGAAGAAGGTCGAGGCGTCCACGAACATGAAGATGAACAGGTAGAACACCGCACCCACGTTGCCGTAGGCGCCGGCCATGCCCGAGATCTGTCCGGTCAGGCGGCGCTTGATCGAGGGCACGATGCCGAAGGTGGCGCCCTCGGCACCCTGCACGAAGAACGAGCAGCCCACGGTGACGGCCACCGCAATGACCAGCGGCCACTTGCTGTCCATCATGCCCATGAGCGCAAAGCCGATGGCAATCCCCAGCATGTAGGCCATCATGACGAAGCGGCGGTTGCCGAAGCGGTCGGAGACCAGCCCCCCCATCGGGCGCGCGAACAGGTTGACGAAGGCAAAGGTCGATGCGATGAGGCCGGCGGCAGCGGCCGACAGACCCCAGGTCTCTTCAAAGAACATCGGCAGCATGGACACCACGGCCAGTTCGGCGCCGAAGTTGGCGAAGTAGGTGGTGTTCAAGGCCGCGACCGAACTGAAGGGGTAACGGTCATCCGGAGGCACACCCTTTTTCAGGATCGGCAGGTTGACCCTGAACACCTGGTAGAGCTGGTACAGGATGACCACCGCAATCGCGAAGTAGCAGGCCCAGGCGGTCATGTCGTCGATGTAGCCGGTGCGGTGTACCCGCCAGACCAGGACACCGAGAATGCCGACCAGAGGCACCGTCATGATGGCCAGCATGACCAGATCGCGGTAGCTGGAGACCTCCAGTGCCGCCACCTTGCGCGGTTTCTTGTGCGTGTCCTTGGTCGGTCCGTCGGTGATGGCAAACCAGTAGAAGACGCCGTACACCGCGATCACGATGCCCGAGGTGGCAATGGCCCAGCGCCAGCCCTCCGGGCCACCGAAGAAGGTCAGGGCAATGGTCGGCAGGGTCATGGCCGCTGCCGCCGAACCGAAGTTGCCCCAGCCGGCGGCAAAACCCTCGGCAAATCCGATGCTGCGCGGCGGGAACCAGAGGGCCACCATGTGGATGGTCACCACGAAACTGGCCCCGATCGAACTGAGCACCAGACGCGCGATGAACAGCTGCTCCTTGCTGTCGCCAAAGGCGAACACCAGCGTCGGGATGGCCATCAGCACCATCAGGATGGAGAAGACCCGCCGCGGACCGAAGCGGTCCAGCGCCATGCCCACCAGAATGCGGGCCGGGATGGTGAGTGCCACGTTGGCAATGGCGAACAGGCGCAGGTCGTCCTTGGTCAGCCAGTCCGCCGTCTTGAGCATCGAAGATGCCAGCGGCGCCATGTTGAACCAGACGTAGAAGCACATGAAAAAGGCGATCCATGTGAGGTGGAGCGCCTTGATTTCCCGGTTCTTGAACCGGAACAGGTCACTGACTTGCATGATGGGTTTCGGCCTGGGGGTTGTTGGCCCTTACTCCGCGTGGGTGGGAATGATCAGCAACGGGCACTGCACACGCCGCGCCAGAAAGGCGCTGACGTTGCCGAAGGTCATGTGGTCGAACTCCTCGACCAGGGCATCGAGCCGTCGGGCCAGGAAATTGCCGTCGGACTTGTAGGAATGGCGCGCCAGCACCAGCACATCCGGGTTGCGCTCCTGCGTGGCGCGCAGGATCATCTTGCGAGCGTCCCCCTCGGCGAACAGCACCCTGGCCTTGAAGCCGGCGGCCACCAGCTCGGCAGCGGCCGCTTCCGCGCCCCGCTTCTGCTCCTGGTACTGGGCCTCGAACATCTCGTCGCCGGCGCTGGTGCTGCTGCCAGGCTCTTCGATCACCGAAATCAGGGTGACCGTGGGCGCTTCGTGTGCAAACAGCCGTTTGACCGCGTCCAGCGCAATGCGGGCATTGCGCGAGTGGTCGTAGGCGAGCATGACTTCCATGGGATACCTCCAGTTCGACCGGGCCTTGGGTTGGCCAGGTTCACCTGCGAACTGTGGGGTTTCTGCCAGGCTTTGCCCATCCTTCCGAGGAACGCCGCGGGCATTCCGAACGGGCTATGGCGGGGGCGCCCGCCACGCCAAAAGAACTAGGCCATCCGGCGCGGCCGGCGTGGCGCCTCAGACGATCTGGTCGAGTCCGTGGTTGACGGCAAACACCGCCGCCTGCACGCGCGAGCTCAGGTTGAGCTTGCGCAGAATGTGCTGCACATGGATCTTGACCGTGGTTTCGGCGATGTCCAGCTCGCGCGCGATCAGCTTGTTGCTGTCACCCCGGGCAATGAGCGCCAGGATCTCGCGTTCACGCGCCGACAGGCTGTCGCCGGGCGCTTCGCCTTCGGACGGCACTGGCGCCACTGAACCGCTGGACGGCGTTGGCCTCGCCGGTGCATCGGACCGGGTCTGCCCGCTGGCAACGGCTGCAGCCGCCGGCACCCGGAACAGCGTGACCAGCTTGGTCATCATCTCGGGGCTGACCACCGACTCGCCCTCCTGCACCTTCAGGATGGTGTCGCACAGCTGGTCGGACTCGACCGTCTTGAGCAGATAGCCGTCGGCACCGGCCTTCAGCGCCTCGGCCAGGTCTTCGGCGTTTTCGCTCACCGTGAGCATCAGCACCCGAACCCCGGGCACCGCCTCCTTGAGAGAAGCAATGGCCTCCACCCCCCGCACCCCGGGCAGGTGGTTGTCCAGCAGCACAACGTCGGGCCGGTGCTGGCTGAGCGCACGCAGGGCCTCCCCGGCGTCGCCGGCCTCGGCCACCACCTGCAGGCGCGGATCCTGCTGCAACAGGGCCTTCAGTCCGCGGCGGAACAAGGTGTGGTCATCGACCAGAAGCAGCTGGACGGGGGCACTGGCAGCAGGTTTCATGGGTGGGTGGTGATGGCCACGGCGGAGGGGAGGGACGAAGGCAGGTCCAGCCCGATGGTACCGAGCTGGGATGCATGTACCGGGTAGGGTGGCAACTCAAGGGTTACGGCGGTGCCCCGGCCAGGGGTGGATTCGATGCCGACCGAGGCTCCGATGCGCTCGGCACGCTCGCGCATGATGCGGGTGCCGACATGGGTTTCCCCGCGGCTGGCCTCCACCTCGAAACCCTGCCCGTTGTCGCGCACCACGAAACGCCAGTGCGGCCCCTTGTGCACATCCAGGCTCACATGGGTGGCGTTGGCGTGCTTGCGCACATTCGACAGCGCTTCCTGCAGCACGTGCAGCACCTGAACCTGCACATCGGCCGGCAACTGCAGCCCGTCGCCCTGAACCTGCAGGCGGGTCGGAATGCCGGTCTGGTGTTCGAACTTCTGCAGCGTCTGCAGCAAGGCGGCCTGGATGTCGTCCTGGTTGGTGCGGGTTCGAAAGTGCACCAGCAGCTCACGCACGTCGCCGATGCTCTCGCGCAGGCCCTCGTCCAGTTCGTTGAGCGTGGCGGCGATCTGCTGCGGCTGCTGCCTTTCGATGGCCCCGCGCAGCAGCTGCGCCTGGATCTTCAGGAACGACAGCGACTGGGCAATGGAATCGTGCAGTTCGCGCGCCAGCATGGCGCGCTCCTCGCCAACGGCGGCCTCGCGCTCCAGTGCGGCTGCCCGCAAGCCCTCTAGGGCGCTGGCCAGGTGGCTCGCCAGCGCGTCCAGCAGCTCGGTCTCGTCGGCGTTGAGCATCACCTTCTGGCGGAAGAACAGGTTCACCTCGCCCAGCAGCCGCTGCTGCAGCCGCACCGGCACGCTCACCAGGCTCTCGTAGCCCACCTTGGCGCAGTGGCGCAACGGCGCGGCGTCGTGCGCATGGATCGGAATCACCCGTGTCCGGGCATCGGGCATCAGGTTGCCGCAGGCGCAGGCCCCGGCGATCAGGCTGCGCTCCTCGTCCTGCATCTCCTGCGGGAAGGCGTCCGACGCCAGCATCAGGTAGCGCTGGTTGGCCTCATCCGACCACCGCACCGCCACCGCGTCGGCGCTCATCACCTCGCGCACCCGCTGCGAGAAGCCCCGGGACAGCTCCTCGATGGTGTTGGCACGCGCCAGAAAGGCACTCACCTCGTACAACGCCTCCAGCCGCGCGCGCTGGGCCTCGATGCGCTGGGTCTTGGCCAGCACCTTGGCCTCCAGGCCGCCATAGAGCGACTGCAGCGTGGCCGCCATGCGGTTGAAGCCGGCGGCCACCTGCCCGAACTCGTCGTTCGAGTGCACCTGCACACGGGTGCTGAAGTCACCCGATTCAAGCTGGCGCAGGCCCTGCCTTAAGTTGCCCAGCGGGTTGATCACGTAGCGGTAACCGGTGTAGAGCATGACCACCGCACCGCCGATGGCCAGCGCCATCATCAGGAACTGGAACAGGTTGAGCACCGCCGTCAGGCTGGCCAGCTGGCGTTCGATGGCGTTGACCAGGTCGTCGATGGCTTCGACAAAGGTGGCCGCCGATTCGACCGAATGCGGTCCGTCACCGTCACGCTCGCGTTGCCAGGCCTCGCGGCGCTCGGCCCAGAGTCCCTCGACCCGGGCGAACTCACGACGCACATCCGGATCCCAGGGCACGAACAGCGGCCGGCCCGGGTCACCGTCGCGCAGCAGGTTCAGACTCTGGTCGAAGCGGCTGACCAGCGAGGCCACTTCAGCCGGTGGCAGTTCGGCCTGCACCGCGCTGTTCAGACGCCAGGTCTGCATGCGCAGGCGACCCGCCTCGTTGACCGCGGCGGCAACCCGCCTCGTTGACCGCGGCGGCACCGCCTTCAAGCTGCCAGGTCACCCACAGGGTCAGGCCGATGGATGCAAGTGCCACCACCAGCAGACCCGCGCCAATGCGGATCAGTTTGGTCGACAGGGACGCGGTGCAAGCTGCCAGGTCACCCACAGGGTCAGGCCGATGGATGCAAGTGCCACCACCAGCAGACCCGCGCCGATGCGGATCAGTTTGGTCGACAGGGACGCGGTACTGCTCACAGCGGCGGATTATCCCTTCACAATCCGGGCAGGACAACTTCACTGCTGGCGGAAAGTTTAGATTCATTTAAAATGAACATTAAAACTGCCAGCCTTGCCGTGACCACCAGCACCCCCATCCGTCCACCTTCCGACGGCCATTCCCTGACGGAACACCCGGTCAAGATCTACCCCCGCACGGTCACCGGGCGCTACGCCTCCTGGCGCTGGGTCATGGTCTGGCTCACCCAGCTGTTCTTCTACGGCGTGCCCTGGCTCAACTGGAATGGCCGCCAGGCCCTGCTGTTCGACCTGGGCGAGCGCCGCTTCTACGTGCTGGGGCTGGTGCTGCAACCGCAGGACTTCATCTACCTGGCGGTGCTGCTGGTCATCAGTGCACTGGCTCTGTTCTTCTTCACCGCGGTGGCCGGCCGCCTCTGGTGCGGCTACAGCTGCCCGCAAACCGTCTACACCGAGCTGTTCCTCTGGATCGAACGCCGCGTCGAAGGCGACCGCAGCGCCCGCATGCGCCTGGACGCCCAGCCCTGGGGCTGGCACAAGCTCTCGCGCAAAGGCGCCAAACACGGCCTCTGGCTGGCGCTGGCGCTGTTCACCGGGTTCAGCTTCGTGGGTTACTTCAGCCCGATCCGCGAACTGGCGCCGGCCCTGCTGCAGCCGGCCGAGTCGCCCTGGCTCTGGTTCTGGGTGCTGTTCTATGGCGCAGCCACCTACGGCAACGCCGGCTTCCTGCGCGAGCAGATGTGCAAGTTCATGTGTCCCTATGCGCGCTTCCAGAGCGCCCTGATCGACATGGACTCGCTGGTCATCGCCTACGACACGGCGCGCGGCGAATCGCGCGGGGCCCGCTCGCGCAAGACCGATCCGCGCAGCGCCGGTCTGGGCGATTGTGTGGACTGCACCCTGTGTGTGCAAGTCTGTCCGACCGGCATCGACATCCGCAATGGCCTGCAGAACGAATGCATTGCCTGCGCCGCCTGCATCGACGTGTGCAACGGCGTGATGGACCGCATGGGTTATGAGCGCGGCCTGATCCGCTACACCTCCGGCCACGCCGTCGCCCGCGGCTGGGGTCCACGGCAGATGATCGCCCGCATCTGGCGCCCCAGGGTCATCATCTATGGCCTGCTGCTGCTGGCCATCGGCAGCGCCTGGCTCTGGAGCCTGCAGCACCGGCTCGATTTCGACGCCCTGCTGATCAAGGACCGCGGCAGCCTGGCCCGTCTCGGCGCCTACGGCAGCATCGAGAACACCTACCGATTGCAGGTCACCAACAGCCAGGAGCATGCCCGCACGTTCGAGGTTCGCCTCGAGGGTGACACCGGCTTTCGCATCGACAGCGCCACCCGCATCAGCGTCGAGGCGGCCGGCATGAGCGCCATGCCACTGCGGCTGGTGCTGCCTGCCGACCAGGCAGCAGCCCACGCCGGACAGACGCTGGATGTGTCGCTGCGGGTGATGGCTGTCGATGGCCAGGACGCGCGATCGGCCCGCCTGCCCGCCCGCTTCACCGTTCCACGGTGATCTGCGGCCAGCCCGGCCGGGCCTGCTTGTGCTCGCCCCGCGCCGGCGGGGGCAGCAGGTCCGAAAGACGCACGTCATCGAGCACCGCCAGGTAGCGCTCCAGGGCGGTCTGCAACACCCGCTTGAGGCGGCATGAGCCGTCCATGGCGCACTGGCTCTTGTCGGGGTCGAAACACTCGACCATGTCGAAGTCGCTCTCGGTCAGGCGCACCACATCGCCCACCACGATGTCCCTGGCAGGCCGCATCAGCCGGATGCCGCCACCCCGGCCCCGCGTGGTCTGGAGGTAGCCATTCGCCGCCAGCGTCATCACAATCTTCGTCAGATGGCTGTGCGAGATGTCATGCGAGCGTGCGATCTCGGCAATCGTCGGCGCCTGAAGGCGTTCTTCACTGGCCGCGCAGTACATGAGCACGCGCAGGCTGTAGTCGGTCCAGTGGGTCAGGCGCATGGCGGGCGGAACTCCACCCGGTCGAACAGGCGATATCGTTCGAACGGGCTATTGGCAATGTGGTGCAGTGTATTCCACAATTCATTCACTTTACATGAATCTATTGGAGAAGCCGCCATGACCCCCTGCACCCCCGCCCGCGCCGACCAGGCCATCGGACAGATCGCCGTCGAACTGCCGGGCGCCACCGCCGTGTTCCGCCGCCTCAAGCTGGACTTCTGCTGCGGCGGCCAGGT